>BNVA01000031.1 GCA_025997755.1 Spirochaetia bacterium
GATAAGCGACATTCAAACTAACAATTTATTTTATCGAGTAAAAAAACTATTTAGGAGAAAATCTATTATGCAAAACAAAAAGTTTTTAAAGGCGGCAATTTTTTGCGCCACGTTTTTTGGGTTGACCATGAGCGCTTCCGCACAAGTAACAATCAGCGGTGGTTTCGCGTTTGCTTCGGTTATTGATGCAAGCGCATACCATGTTCCGTCATCTCCCTGTGCTCTTTTAATAATTTTTGAACCGTTGAGTTTTGCATCGGTAAGAACTTTTGATACATCCTCTGTAAGTTGTATGCTTGCAGGATTGTTTTGTTGTCCTGCTACTCTTGCATAGTCAATTAACATAGCCTTTACTTCAGTGGATAAATAATCCGCTATGCTACGGCGGGCGGCTGATTCCGCTGCTTGCATCGCCAGTTTTTGATTTTGTAATTTTGATTGCCCCACCCCAAAGATGATGCCATTTTCATCCGGCGTTTCAAGATACCATTCGGGAAGACCGGTCTGTTTTTGCTGAGTCGCCGCAGTATACTGCTTTTGATTAGACCCGGGCGGACTCGATGCGCAAGAGACGAGGATTGCGGCGCATAACACACACGCAAACAAAACGATTTTTTTCATAGAAATCTCCTTATGGCTTTTTGCCAAAATATTACAAGCTATTTTTTTAATAGCGTTGTTGCAAAATATTTATTGAACACTTCTCCATACTGTTCGCTTATTTCGGTTACGATTGTATCAACCGCTCTGTTTTCCGCTTCCGTACTACTACTGTGTCCTTCCCTACCGTCTAAGCTGAAAGGAATTATCCGGCTGTTGTTTGCGGTGTCCAAAAGGTATGTATCTAATGTGTAACGGCTGAATTTCGCATCGTTGCCGGGAAACGATGTTTCAGAAAGTTTTACATCGGCGGTTAAAATATAGCGGTTGTTATTTCCGCCGCTTTTAAAACCAATGTCGGCAAGGACATCGGCAAAGGCGTTTGTTATGCGGTTTTTTCTGTCGCCTTTAACACTTACGGCTATCGGTATGTTATGCGCAAGGTTTACCGCTTCCAGCCGGTAATCGTTTCCTTTTTTTAGCTGTTTTAAATCGCCCGGAACTGTGCCTATTACCGACAGCACACTTACATATTCGTTATTCGCATCCGCTATTGTCGCGGCAAAACGATAGCGCGAAAAAGCATCCAAACTGTTTTTATCGGAGGCGGACAATTTTGTTAAATCTTCTATCAACTTTTGATTGGCGCGCAATAATTCGGTATAAAGTTCCGTAGTTTTTGCAATGTCCATAACGGCAACGGCATACCACATTCTATTTTGCGTATCCTGCCAGACATCGGCAATTTCTGCGCCTATAAGACTGTCCATTGCCGTCGATGTTTTTATCGCGTTCTGTACAGAAGTACTATCCGATGTTTTTACGACTCCGTTTTTGAGCGCCTCGGTATAATTTGTAAGAGTGGAAAAATCTGAATGTATCGACTGTCCAAAAATTGCGCTTAACGCAGTAAGGGCGTTCTTTTCCGCGTCGCCCCTGTTTCTGCCATAGCCTACAGCGGAAACATATCTGTTTTGCCTGTAAACGGAAGAAGGCGATGTTACCCACACGGGTTCGCGGCTCTGCGCATATAGAGAAATCGTCTCAAAAAATAAACACCACAAACTTAATGTAAAAACAGCAAAATTCTTTTTATTCATCTAAAACCTCCGCTTTTTGATCTTAAAATCCTGCAGCTCCTCCTGCCGCAGAATTAGGAGCAAATATGGTGTATAAAAGATAATTAGAGCGCAAAATTGCTCTGTTGGTTTATATAAATAAAGTAATTTTGCTCCTATGTCAAGTACTTATAAGTCAATTTTGCTCTTTTTGAATTAAATTAGGCTTATGGACTTTTGGAAGCGCTTGAAACAGCAGATTAAAACTAACAACACGACTCAAGAGTGGGTTTCCGGTAAAATTGATGTTCCGCTTGGGACTTTTAAAAAATGGCTTACACGTAAAACCTATCCCGATGTCCGCGAGGGTGTGGAGCTTGCCCGCTTGCTCCACACTACCGTTGAATTTTTGGTAACCGGCGTAGATGTTGAAGGACTTTCGCCCGAGGAAGAAATGCTTTTAAAAACATACCGGAAACTAAACCGGCAGACTCAGGAAAATGTCCGTGTCGCTATGGAAGCGTGGTGTAGAAACCCGGCATGGCGGGGGTAGCGTAATAACACCGCGCAGCGGTTTATGCAGCGTAGGGGGCTTTCCCCCTTATAAATCGCCTATAAAACACCCTTAAAACACTGATATTTTATTTTTTTGTGCTATAATTTTAGAGTAGATGTGTAAGAAGGAGCTTTTTAAAGCCATTCCTATATTGTTATTTCTACTCAGTTTTTCAGGCTGCGGGGACATAGACTATCTTTCGTCGGCGCAAAACTACAAGGTAAACGGGCTTGTTGACGGAATATCCCTGGACGACTGTTCGGTTATCGGAAGCGCAAGCGAAATAGAGCCTTATTTTGACAGCAACATAGAGGGTGATACTGATACTGCGGAACTTGTTGTCCTTATAAAGAATAATAGGGGCAAGGTACAGAGTAATGTATTCCGTTATATTCTTCCAAAAAGCAAAAACAGGGCTGCGGAAGGTTCCGAAGCGGGGACAAATACCTTGACAGCAGGTACAGGCGGAACCAATTCGGAGAAGGCGGGATCGGCTGCCGGTACAGCGGAAAAAACCAAATCCGATGCGGGAACGGCAGGAACAAAGGCGGTTTCACAGGACACAAATGAAAAATCCATAGATACCGAGGAGCCGCAGAACGGCGAAGATACTGAAAAACCGGATTCCACTGAAAATGATGAAGATACAGTTAAAAAGACCGAAGAAGAAACCAAAATCACGGAAACACAAATAAATATTGATAGCTTAGGTGATAAGATTCCGGTGTTCTCCTTCCCCGAAGATTTGCCCATGGGCTTTTATACTGTAGTTTTTCAAGTTATAGGCTATTCCGGTGAGGTTTTAAGCAGTACCGAAAAGCCCGTATTTTATCTTGCCGACAAAAAATTCACGATTGAAGACATAAGAAGCTATATTCCGGGCGGCTCGGCGGCGGCTCAGGTTGTCCCTCCAAGCGCTAAGATCATGCTTGAAACCAAAATGTCGGCTGACAGCGATTTTGATCCTTACATTGTTTGGTATCAAGGTAAAAACAAGATATGTGCAGGCTCAGTTTCCCAAGGTTTCGACCGTATTTTATGGACGGCGCCTAAACAAACCGGTTTTCAAACGATAAAAGCGGAAGTTTTCCCGTTTGATCCTGTTGAAAACGGCTTTATAATAAAAGGCTTAAGCCGCGACATAGCGCTGCCGGTTTCAACCAGACATGGACGTTTAGGGTATTTTTCCGCCATTGCAGACAGTTTTTCGCGGTGGTATGAATTCTGGGGCAATCTCTACGATTCTGCCGATCCGTCTGACAAGGAGCGAAGTCTTGTAATAAAAAAAGAAGGTGCGGAGGCTCGATGGCTTCCGGCATCGTACTCATACGGATTAGCCGTTGGGAATAAAGATCAGTATTCACTGCCCCAGCCATTTTTTGGTAAAATAAGAGCAGGAGAGGGCAGTGGACTGTTGCTCATACGTTTTGTGCCGGTAGACGGCGGCAAGGTGTTTTATGCGGAGCTGTCAAAAGAAGAGTCCGCCTTGCCGATTAAGCTGAACCTTTCGTATCTGAACGGCGAGGTTGTTCTTTCCGTAGAAGACACAGGCGAGATTTTTACCTTGCAGCGCACTGTTGATGTTTTGGAAGACGGTTTTATAACCGTGGCGGCAGATTTTCAATTTTTTGAGGAAACTATTATTATAAGCCTTGCAGTTGAAGCTCAGGAAGGTGATTTTGTCTACGGTAACTATGGCGAATGGGAGTCCATGGAACTGGAAGCGGCTTTCGGCGGACGCAGCAGCCTTTACTTTGGAAGCGATACGAAAGAAGACGGCTATACCGCCGTGATTACAGAACTGGGCGTTTCCTACCCGGGAATTTCACCCGCTTTCATTGTTGATGAAGACGGCGTGCCTGAAAAACCGGTTGATACAGACGATATTGATGACAGCAAAATAGCCGGTGAAAACTCAGTTCAACCTGCAAGTTAAAAGATGAAAGGCAGCTTTCGCTGGTTTTTTCTATTTTCCCTAAATATTTTTTTTATATTCTTTTTAAGCTGCGAAAGCGATGCGGATAAGCGTGATGCAGTGCCATGGAGTGCGTCAAAAAAAATCATCGTTAGAGAAGAAATACTCGATTACCAGGGCAAAAAGGAAGGTCGGCCGTTACCGGATTGGCTTACAACTTATTTAGACGGCGATTCAACTTTGATTGAAAATATCAATGAGTACAGCGGCAGTTATGTTTTTATCGCCGAGCAGTCTTCGCCTAATTACAGTGTTTTAAAACAATGGGAAGAAAACTTCCGCATAGAACAGGATTTTACTCAGTTGGTTTTTTACCGCAGCTACAATAGAATGACCGTGGATTTGCAGGAAATGCCAGATAATATTTACGGCGCTTTTTTTGAATTATTTATGAAAAGCATTTCAGACTCCGCATGGCAAGACGCTGAGCGGGAGACAAGTTTTTGGATACGCGTACGCAGTTTTAATCCGAATGAAGGCGGAAATAGTCAGGACATATATAAATTGATGATCCTATGTCTTATAAACAAGTATAGTATGCAAAAGCAAATGGATGCTATACTTGATGGTATTGAAATAAACAGAAAACTTTATACAAGAGCACAATTATCTGCCGTTAATAGAATAAAGAGTAATTTTTTTAGATCATTTTGAGGAGTTTGTATGTCAACACATATAGAGGCGAAAGCAGGAACAATAAGCGAAACGGTTATTCTTCCGGGCGATCCGTTACGCGCAAAATTTATAGCGGAAACCTACTTAGATAACTGCGTTTGTTATAATAATGTCAGGAATATGCTTGGCTTTACGGGGACATACAAAGGCTTAAGACTTTCCGTTCAAGGTACCGGTATGGGGGTGCCTTCCATATCAATTTATGTAAATGAGCTGTTTAATGAGTACAAAGTTAAACGTGCTATAAGAGTAGGTACCGCCGGTGCAATTATTCCTTTGGTAAAGGTTAGGGACTTGGTTTTGGCAATGACAGCCTCTACAGATTCAAATGTAAACAATCAAAGGTTCAATAATAAAAATTTTGCGCCTCCTGCGGATTTTTATCTTTTAAAAACAACTTACGAAAATGCAGTGAAGAAAGGGTTTGAGGTAAAAGTCGGCGCTGTGCTTACAACCGATCTTTTTTATAATGATGAGGATACTGTTAAACGCTTTGCAAAATACGGCGTACTTGCCGTTGAAATGGAAACTGCGGAACTCTATACGCTGGCGGCAAAATACGGCTGTCAAGCGTTGTCGATTTTAACAATTTCGGATAGTATTGTTACAAATGAAACTACTTCGGCACAGGAAAGGCAGACGTCGTTTAATAAAATGATTGAGATTGCCTTAGATTCCGCAATAGCTTAAATGGGGGGTGTTATGAATATAAAGGTACAGGCGCTTATTGATCGCTTTGTAAAATTGCTGTCGGGCTGGGATGGTGTTGAATGCATTACGCTTAACGAAGCCGCTTTACCGGCTACGCTGGATCCGTATTTTGCATTTATACTGGATGTTTTTTGTTCGGGCGAGATACCGGATGCGGCACAGAGGATGAAACAGTACGGCAGCAATGCCACAGCTTTTGAAACTTCCGGTAATAAAGACCGTTTTATGATTGATTCGCTTCCTGTCCGCTTTGAATTTAAAATAACTTCAAAAGTTGAAGAACTTATTACCATTGCCGATACAAAGACCGACCTTATTTGGCTAATAAAAGATTCCGGAACTTATGGTTTTTACCGCCTTGCAAACGGGCAGATGCTTTATTCAAGGAATAACTGGCTGGAAAAAGTTAGAAAACGCCTGTTAAACTTGAATAATATGTTTTGGAAGATATTACGGGAAACAAATCAGTCCAAAATGGAACATTTTTTGAGTGACTTAGGCGCAGCCTTAATACAAAATGATGATTTTTTTTACTTAATGTCCGAAGCCGGTTTTATTAAAACCGCCTGCCTTACACTATTCTGTATAAACAAACAATTTGAACCATCGCACCGCGCATACTATAAAAAAGTTACAGGACTTCCCTTATTGGCGGAATCGTTTTGTGCGCAGCTTGAAACTTTTTTAAGAAACGATCCCGATATAACACCGGAACGCCGTTATTCGATAGCGCAGCTAATAGCCAGAGGTATTGTTGCGTTGTGAATTGTAAACGCCGTCCGTTTTTCTATTTTATCGTACCGGTAATAGTTCAAGTTTTAACCGGTTGTAACGCACCTAAAGAAACCGAATTTTCATTTACTGATGCCGAGCGTAATGTAATACCGGTGATGGCATATTCAACGGAAGCGGCGGCGGGTTTGCTGGATCTGCGGCGTTCAAAAGAATATACATATTCGTTACAGCAATTGCTGCCGGTAAACAGTAATACTTCGCTTGAAATAGATTATACTCTGGATTACACAGGCAGTGCGGATGTTCTTGATTTATGTAAAATAATCGTAAAACTTGATGATAAATCTTCTTGGGAACTTCCACTGGATTATTCGTTCTTAGGATTAAAAGTAAATTCAAACCGGAATAAATATCTAATTCCCATAAATTCGCAGTCTATACAAAATGTGATTTTCTCAATAGTTTATAAAAATAACAACGGCAAAAAAAATAAAAAGAATAAATTAGCTGTTCAAATAAATAGTTTAAAATTATCAAAGAGAGCTTATGGTTTTGAAAAAACAGAAGATTGTATTTTAACAACTCCATTTGTTTTTTTGGATAAAAGTACGGCGGAAATTAAAAATTCATATATCAATCCTCTTTCAAAATACAAAATAGAAGGACGGGCAGATATAGTTTTATCGGGTTATAATAAAAATTCAACTATCGGCATAAACGGTGCAAATGATATAAAATACCGGTTCTATACTAATGACGATTCTAAATTTGTAAATAATATTACAATACCGTATATTTTTTCAAGTGATGATGATTATCCGGTTATTTTATCAGGTGATGCCGATACATTCTTACTATGCGGTGCGGACAATGCAAAAGATTTAAACGCAGACCCGCGCGTTATTTTAAATTATCCTAAAGAATTATGGCGTAACAAAGACTATGAATATTTTGCATGGGATATTTTTCCTTCTGTCTTAATTTTTGATACAATAAACTATGATGTTCAAGACAGGTTATTTAAACGGCTTGCTTTTTTTTCGGAGAAAAAAGGATTTAGAGGCAGGCTTGCGCGTGACGAAGAGATTGCTTCGCTACACGGCTGGAATGCGCATGATTACAATTCTAAAAGCCTTGTGAATTTCTTTAACGCTGTCAATAAAATAAATTCCGTGGAAACCTTCATGTACCATAAACATACTGCGTAAATATTCAGGCGACTCTCTTGAGATTGAAAGTATTGCTCCTTCTCCCTCAATGTATTCAGATTTATCATTATTTAGTTTTATAATATTTGCGCCTAACAGTATGTCATGCAGTTTTTTTTCCTCATTAGAAATGGGGAAGTTGTTTTTTTTGACAGCGTTAAAGAAATTCACAAGGCTTTTAGAATTGTAATCATGCGCATTCCAGCCGTGTAGCGAAGCAATCTCTTCGTCACGCGCAAGCCTGCCTCTAAATCCTTTTTTCTCCGAAAAAAAAGCAAGCCGTTTAAATAACCTGTCTTGAACATCATAGTTTATTGTATCAAAAATTAAGACAGAAGGAAAAATATCCCATGCAAAATATTCATAGTCTTTGTTACGCCATAATTCTTTAGGATAATTTAAAATAACGCGCGGGTCTGCGTTTAAATCTTTTGCATTGTCCGCACCGCATAGTAAGAATGTATCGGCATCACCTGATAAAATAACCGGATAATCATCATCACTTGAAAAAATATACGGTATTGTAATATTATTTACAAATTTAGAATCGTCATTAGTATAGAACCGGTATTTTATATCATTTGCACCGTTTATGCCGATAGTTGAATTTTTATTATAACCCGATAAAACTATATCTGCCCGTCCTTCTATTTTGTATTTTGAAAGAGGATTGATATATGAATTTTTAATTTCCGCCGTACTTTTATCCAAAAAAACAAATGGAGTTGTTAAAATACAATCTTCTGTTTTTTCAAAACCATAAGCTCTCTTTGATAATTTTAAACTATTTATTTGAACAGCTAATTTATTCTTTTTATTTTTTTTGCCGTTGTTATTTTTATAAACTATTGAGAAAATCACATTTTGTATAGACTGCGAATTTATGGGAATTAGATATTTATTCCGGTTTGAATTTACTTTTAATCCTAAGAACGAATAATCCAGTGGAAGTTCCCAAGAAGATTTATCATCAAGTTTTACGATTATTTTACATAAATCAAGAACATCCGCACTGCCTGTGTAATCCAGAGTATAATCTATTTCAAGCGAAGTATTACTGTTTACCGGCAGCAATTGCTGTAACGAATATGTATATTCTTTTGAACGCCGCAGATCCAGCAAACCCGCCGCCGCTTCCGTTGAATATGCCATCACCGGTATTACATTACGCTCGGCATCAGTAAATGAAAATTCGGTTTCTTTAGGTGCGTTACAACCGGTTAAAACTTGAACTATTACCGGTACGATAAAATAGAAAAACGGACGGCGTTTACAATTCACAACGCAACAATACCTCTGGCTATTAGCTGCGCTATCGAATAACGGCGTTCCGGTGTTATATCGGGATCGTTTCTTAAAAAAGTTTCAAGCTGCGCACAAAACGATTCCGCCAATAAGGGAAGTCCTGTAACTTTTTTATAGTATGCGCGGTGCGATGGTTCAAATTGTTTGTTTATACAGAATAGTGTAAGGCAGGCGGTTTTAATAAAACCGGCTTCGGACATTAAGTAAAAAAAATCATCATTTTGTATTAAGGCTGCGCCTAAGTCACTCAAAAAATGTTCCATTTTGGACTGATTTGTTTCCCGTAATATCTTCCAAAACATATTATTCAAGTTTAACAGGCGTTTTCTAACTTTTTCCAGCCAGTTATTCCTTGAATAAAGCATCTGCCCGTTTGCAAGGCGGTAAAAACCATAAGTTCCGGAATCTTTTATTAGCCAAATAAGGTCGGTCTTTGTATCGGCAATGGTAATAAGTTCTTCAACTTTTGAAGTTATTTTAAATTCAAAGCGGACAGGAAGCGAATCAATCATAAAACGGTCTTTATTACCGGAAGTTTCAAAAGCTGTGGCATTGCTGCCGTACTGTTTCATCCTCTGTGCCGCATCCGGTATCTCGCCCGAACAAAAAACATCCAGTATAAATGCAAAATACGGATCCAGCGTAGCCGGTAAAGCGGCTTCGTTAAGCGTAATGCATTCAACACCATCCCAGCCCGACAGCAATTTTACAAAGCGATCAATAAGCGCCTGTACCTTTATATTCATAACACCCCCCATTTAAGCTATTGCGGAATCTAAGGCAATCTCAATCATTTTATTAAACGACGTCTGCCTTTCCTGTGCCGAAGTAGTTTCATTTGTAACAATACTATCCGAAATTGTTAAAATCGACAACGCTTGACAGCCGTATTTTGCCGCCAGCGTATAGAGTTCCGCAGTTTCCATTTCAACGGCAAGTACGCCGTATTTTGCAAAGCGTTTAACAGTATCCTCATCATTATAAAAAAGATCGGTTGTAAGCACAGCGCCGACTTTTACCTCAAACCCTTTCTTCACTGCATTTTCGTAAGTTGTTTTTAAAAGATAAAAATCCGCAGGAGGCGCAAAATTTTTATTATTGAACCTTTGATTGTTTACATTTGAATCTGTAGAGGCTGTCATTGCCAAAACCAAGTCCCTAACCTTTACCAAAGGAATAATTGCACCGGCGGTACCTACTCTTATAGCACGTTTAACTTTGTACTCATTAAACAGCTCATTTACATAAATTGATATGGAAGGCACCCCCATACCGGTACCTTGAACGGAAAGTCTTAAGCCTTTGTATGTCCCCGTAAAGCCAAGCATATTCCTGACATTATTATAACAAACGCAGTTATCTAAGTAGGTTTCCGCTATAAATTTTGCGCGTAACGGATCGCCCGGAAGAATAACCGTTTCGCTTATTGTTCCTGCTTTCGCCTCTATATGTGTTGACATACAAACTCCTCAAAATGATCTAAAAAAATTACTCTTTATTCTATTAACGGCAGATAATTGTGCTCTTGTATAAAGTTTTCTGTTTATTTCAATACCATCAAGTATAGCATCCATTTGCTTTTGCATACTATACTTGTTTATAAGACATAGGATCATCAATTTATATATGTCCTGACTATTTCCGCCTTCATTCGGATTAAAACTGCGTACGCGTATCCAAAAACTTGTCTCCCGCTCAGCGTCTTGCCATGCGGAGTCTGAAATGCTTTTCATAAATAATTCAAAAAAAGCGCCGTAAATATTATCTGGCATTTCCTGCAAATCCACGGTCATTCTATTGTAGCTGCGGTAAAAAACCAACTGAGTAAAATCCTGTTCTATGCGGAAGTTTTCTTCCCATTGTTTTAAAACACTGTAATTAGGCGAAGACTGCTCGGCGATAAAAACATAACTGCCGCTGTACTCATTGATATTTTCAATCAAAGTTGAATCGCCGTCTAAATAAGTTGTAAGCCAATCCGGTAACGGCCGACCTTCCTTTTTGCCCTGGTAATCGAGTATTTCTTCTCTAACGATGATTTTTTTTGACGCACTCCATGGCACTGCATCACGCTTATCCGCATCGCTTTCGCAGCTTAAAAAGAATATAAAAAAAATATTTAGGGAAAATAGAAAAAACCAGCGAAAGCTGCCTTTCATCTTTTAACTTGCAGGTTGAACTGAGTTTTCACCGGCTATTTTGCTGTCATCAATATCGTCTGTATCAACCGGTTTTTCAGGCACGCCGTCTTCATCAACAATGAAAGCGGGTGAAATTCCCGGGTAGGAAACGCCCAGTTCTGTAATCACGGCGGTATAGCCGTCTTCTTTCGTATCGCTTCCAAAGTAAAGGCTGCTGCGTCCGCCGAAAGCCGCTTCCAGTTCCATGGACTCCCATTCGCCATAGTTACCGTAGACAAAATCACCTTCCTGAGCTTCAACTGCAAGGCTTATAATAATAGTTTCCTCAAAAAATTGAAAATCTGCCGCCACGGTTATAAAACCGTCTTCCAAAACATCAACAGTGCGCTGCAAGGTAAAAATCTCGCCTGTGTCTTCTACGGAAAGAACAACCTCGCCGTTCAGATACGAAAGGTTCAGCTTAATCGGCAAGGCGGACTCTTCTTTTGACAGCTCCGCATAAAACACCTTGCCGCCGTCTACCGGCACAAAACGTATGAGCAACAGTCCACTGCCCTCTCCTGCTCTTATTTTACCAAAAAATGGCTGGGGCAGTGAATACTGATCTTTATTCCCAACGGCTAATCCGTATGAGTACGATGCCGGAAGCCATCGAGCCTCCGCACCTTCTTTTTTTATTACAAGACTTCGCTCCTTGTCAGACGGATCGGCAGAATCGTAGAGATTGCCCCAGAATTCATACCACCGCGAAAAACTGTCTGCAATGGCGGAAAAATACCCTAAACGTCCATGTCTGGTTGAAACCGGCAGCGCTATGTCGCGGCTTAAGCCTTTTATTATAAAGCCGTTTTCAACAGGATCAAACGGGAAAACTTCCGCTTTTATCGTTTGAAAACCGGTTTGTTTAGGCGCCGTCCATAAAATACGGTCGAAACCTTGGGAAACTGAGCCTGCACATATCTTGTTTTTACCTTGATACCAAACAATGTAAGGATCAAAATCGCTGTCAGCCGACATTTTGGTTTCAAGCATGATCTTAGCGCTTGGAGGGACAACCTGAGCCGCCGCCGAGCCGCCCGGAATATAGCTTCTTATGTCTTCAATCGTGAATTTTTTGTCGGCAAGATAAAATACGGGCTTTTCGGTACTGCTTAAAACCTCACCGGAATAGCCTATAACTTGAAAAACTACAGTATAAAAGCCCATGGGCAAATCTTCGGGGAAGGAGAACACCGGAATCTTATCACCTAAGCTATCAATATTTATTTGTGTTTCCGTGATTTTGGTTTCTTCTTCGGTCTTTTTAACTGTATCTTCATCATTTTCAGTGGAATCCGGTTTTTCAGTATCTTCGCCGTTCTGCGGCTCCTCGGTATCTATGGATTTTTCATTTGTGTCCTGTGAAACCGCCTTTGTTCCTGCCGTTCCCGCATCGGATTTGGTTTTTTCCGCTGTACCGGCAGCCGATCCCGCCTTCTCCGAATTGGTTCCGCCTGTACCTGCTGTCAAGGTATTTGTCCCCGCTTCGGAACCTTCCGCAGCCCTGTTTTTGCTTTTTGGAAGAATATAACGGAATACATTACTCTGTACCTTGCCCCTATTATTCTTTATAAGGACAACAAGTTCCGCAGTATCAGTATCACCCTCTATGTTGCTGTCAAAATAAGGCTCTATTTCGCTTGCGCTTCCGATAACCGAACAGTCGTCCAGGGATATTCCGTCAACAAGCCCGTTTACCTTGTAGTTTTGCGCCGACGAAAGATAGTCTATGTCCCCGCAGCCTGAAAAACTGAGTAGAAATAACAATATAGGAATGGCTTTAAAAAGCTCCTTCTTACACATCTACTCTAAAATTATAGCACAAAAAAATAAAATATCAGTGTTTTAAGGGTGTTTTATAGGCGATTTATAAGGGGGAAAGCCCCCTACGCTGCATAAACCGCTGCGCGGTGTTATTACGCTACCCCCGCCATGCCGGGTTTCTACACCACGCTTCCATAGCGACACGGACATTTTCCTGAGTCTGCCGGTTTAGTTTCCGGTATGTTTTTAAAAGCATTTCTTCCTCGGGCGAAAGTCCTTCAACATCTACGCCGGTTACCAAAAATTCAACGGTAGTGTGGAGCAAGCGGGCAAGCTCCACACCCTCGCGGACATCGGGATAGGTTTTACGTGTAAGCCATTTTTTAAAAGTCCCAAGCGGAACATCAATTTTACCGGAAACCCACTCTTGAGTCGTGTTGTTAGTTTTAATCTGCTGTTTCAAGCGCTTCCAAAAGTCCATAAGCCTAATTTAATTCAAAAAGAGCAAAATTGACTTATAAGTACTTGACATAGGAGCAAAATTACTTTATTTATATAAACCAACAGAGCAATTTTGCGCTCTAATTATCTTTTATACACCATATTTGCTCCTAATTCTGCGGCAGGAGGAGCTGCAGGATTTTAAGATCAAAAAGCGGAGGTTTTAGATGAATAAAAAGAATTTTGCTGTTTTTACATTAAGTTTGTGGTGTTTATTTTTTGAGACGATTTCTCTATATGCGCAGAGCCGCGAACCCGTGTGGGTAACATCGCCTTCTTCCGTTTACAGGCAAAACAGATATGTTTCCGCTGTAGGCTATGGCAGAAACAGGGGCGACGCGGAAAAGAACGCCCTTACTGCGTTAAGCGCAATTTTTGGACAGTCGATACATTCAGATTTTTCCACTCTTACAAATTATACCGAGGCGCTCAAAAACGGAGTCGTAAAAACATCGGATAGTACTTCTGTACAGAACGCGATAAAAACATCGACGGCAATGGACAGTCTTATAGGCGCAGAAATTGCCGATGTCTGGCAGGATACGCAAAATAGAATGTGGTATGCCGTTGCCGTTATGGACATTGCAAAAACTACGGAACTTTATACCGAATTATTGCGCGCCAATCAAAAGTTGATAGAAGATTTAACAAAATTGTCCGCCTCCGATAAAAACAGTTTGGATGCTTTTTCGCGCTATCGTTTTGCCGCGACAATAGCGGATGCGAATAACGAATATGTAAGTGTGCTGTCGGTAATAGGCACAGTTCCGGGCGATTTAAAACAGCTAAAAAAAGGAAACGATTACCGGCTGGAAGCGGTAAACCTTGCGCATAACATACCGATAGCCGTAAGTGTTAAAGGCGACAGAAAAAACCGCATAACAAACGCCTTTGCCGATGTCCTTGCCGACATTGGTTTTAAAAGCGGCGGAAATAACAACCGCTATATTTTAACCGCCGATGTAAAACTTTCTGAAACATCGTTTCCCGGCAACGATGCGAAATTCAGCCGTTACACATTAGATACATACCTTTTGGACACCGCAAACAACAGCCGGATAATTCCTTTCAGCTTAGACGGTAGGGAAGGACACAGTAGTAGTACGGAAGCGGAAAACAGAGCGGTTGATACAATCGTAACCGAAATAAGCGAACAGTATGGAGAAGTGTTCAATAAATATTTTGCAACAACGCTATTAAAAAAATAGCTTGTAATATTTTGGCAAAAAGCCATAAGGAGATTTCTATGAAAAAAATCGTTTTGTTTGCGTGTGTGTTATGCGCCGCAATCCTCGTCTCTTGCGCATCGAGTCCGCCCGGGTCTAATCAAAAGCAGTATACTGCGGCGACTCAGCAAAAACAGACCGGTCTTCCCGAATGGTATCTTGAAACGCCGGATGAAAATGGCATCATCTTTGGGGTGGGGCAATCAAAATTACAAAATCAAAAACTGGCGATGCAAGCAGCGGAATCAGCCGCCCGCCGTAGCATAGCGGATTATTTATCCACTGAAGTAAAGGCTATGTTAATTGACTATGCAAGAGTAGCAGGACAACAAAACAATCCTGCAAGCATACAACTTACAGAGGATGTATCAAAAGTTCTTACCGATGCAAAACTCAACGGTTCAAAAATTATTAAAAGAGCACAGGGAGATGACGGAACATGGTATGCGCTTGCATCAATAACCGAAGCAAACGCGAAACCACCGCTGATTGTTACTTGTGCGGAAGCGCTCATGGTCAACCCAAAAAACGTGGCGCAAAAAATTGCCGCCTTTAAAAACTTTTTGTTTTGCATAATAGATTTTCTCCTAAATAGTTTTTTTACTCGATAAAATAAATTGTTAGTTTGAATGTCGCTTATC
>BNVA01000032.1 GCA_025997755.1 Spirochaetia bacterium
AAAGAGAAAGTTGTTTTGATTACGGGCGGTGCCCGTGGAATAGGCCGCTTGACGGCATTAGATTTTGCCTCACGCGGGGCAAAGGTAATTGTATGGGACATTGGTCAAAAATTTTTAGATGAGCTAGACGCGGAAGCAAGGCAAAAAGGCACTCCGGTGCATTGCTATGTTTGCGATGTATCTAATAGAGAGACTGTTTACCGGCTTGCCTCTGATATTTTAACTGAATTCGGGGCTGTTGATGTGCTTATCAACAATGCGGGAGTGGTTTCAGGCTCGAGTTTTCTAAAAACAGAAGACGAAAAACTGCAAAAATCGGTAGAAGTCAATGTTTTGAGTAATTTTTGGACATGCAAAGCCTTTTTACCGTCTATGATCGCACGAAATTCCGGCCATATCGTTACAATAGCCTCTGCGGCGGGACTTATAGGCGTGGCAAACCTTTCCGATTATTCGGCTAGTAAGTTCGCCGTATTCGGCTTTCACGAGTCGCTGCGCATGGAGTTGCGCCGTGCGAAAAGCAAGATAGATACCACGATCATCTGCCCATTCTTTATTGATACCGGTATGTTCAAGGGGGTTAAAACCCGCATCCCGCTCCTATTGCCCATACTAAAGAGCAGCTATGTGGCAAAGCGCATTGTCGGCGCGGTGCTTACAAACCGTAAACGTGTCATTCTGCCGCGTTTTGTCTACACGATAGGTTTCCTGCGCCTTCTGCCTACCGCGATGCTTGATGCGGTAGCGGAATTTTTCGGCATAAATCACTGCATGGATGATTTTAAAGGGCGCGGCGGCGTTAAATAGGAGGTTATTATGGATACCGCAGATGAGGTAAAAAGCAAAATTCATGCGGCGCGGGCGGCACAGAAGGTATGGGCGGAACTGCCATATAACCAGCGCGCCCGCCATGTTAAGCGCTCTCAAAAATTTCTAGCCGCGCACATTGAGGAAATTGCCGAAGCTATTCACCGAGACACAGGTAAATTGGTTTTTGACGCGCTTTCTGCGGAGCTTTTGCCGGCGGTTATGGGTATATCCTACTACCTGAAGCAGGGAAAACATTTCTGCGCAGACAAAAAAATACATGGCGGCAGCATAGTTCTGTTCAACAAGATAAGCCGCATGGTACACGTTCCGTACGGAGTTATCGGCATAATCTCGCCGTGGAATTATCCGTTTGCCATTCCTTTTTCCGAAGTGGTAATGGCGCTTCTTGCCGGTAACGCCGTTGTGTTAAAGGTGGCATCCTCAACGCCGGAAGTTGGACGCGCCCTGTGCCGTGTCTTTGAAGCCGGTGAACTTCCCGCAGGGCTTTTTTCGTATATCGAAATGGCGGGCGAGGAAGCAGGCCGTGTTTTTGCCGGAACCGGCGGGGTAGACAAGCTATTCTTTACCGGCTCAACAAGGGCCGGCAAGGAAATTGCAAAATTGGCATCTGATCGCCTATTACCGCTTGTTCTGGAACTTGGCGGAGCCGATGCCGCCATTATCCGTTCCGATGCCGATTTAGATCGCGCCGCCTCCGGCATTATCTGGGCGGGCTTTGCCAACGGAGGGCAATCCTGCGGCGGCGTTCAACGTGTCTTTATCCACAAAAGCGTTTACGGTGCATTTTTGGAAAACCTCACCCGCAAAATACAGAACTTACGCACAGGAAGCGGTTTAGACGACGATCTGGGGCCCTTAGCCGGTTCAAAGCAAAAAGAGCGGTTCGATGCACAAATTGAGCGCTGCCTTGCCGCAGGCGACCGCATAGCCGCTCAAAGCGCCCTTCCCGGCAATGAGGCAAAAGGCGGCTTTTTTGTACGCGCTACTGTTCTTACCCGCGAAACATTCGATGTTTACGCCCCGCAGCAAAGCCCCGCATTAAGCGAAGAAATCTTCGGGCCTGTGGTGATAGTCCTTCCCGTGGCAAACGACGGGGAAGCCCTGATAGCCGCCAATAATTCAAGCTACGCCCTTACCGGCTCGGTATGGTCGCGCTCAAGCGCTGCCGCGAAGGCACTTTCATCCCGTATCAACGCAGGCGCGGTGATGATAAACGATCACCTTATGTCGCACGGTCTTGCCGAGACCCCATGGGGCGGCTTCGGCGATTCCGGACTGGGGCGCACACACGGCAAGGCGGGATTTTACGAGATGCTCCGCGCCAAGGTAGTGATCGATGACATACTACCCGGCGTTAAACGCAATTTGTGGTGGCATCCGTATTCAAAGAAAGTCTGTTCGGGCGTTATGGCTATTGTTGATCTTCTTTCAGCAGCATCCCCTTTAAAACGTCTGCTGGCAGTCCCCAATGTTGTGCGCGTCTTCTTACGTTCGTGGGGAAAATAGAAATGCCGCCTAGTCTGTTTTTCTATCCTCTTGCCGCTTTCATCGTTTTTACAAAAAACAGAACTTGATAGTCTATTGCCTCGTTCCAGTAGGGTACGGTGTGCCCGCCCGGACGTACGATGTATGTGTGCGGGACTTTAATTCTCTGTAAGAGCTTGTGGAACTTTTCGTTATCGGCAAACACAAGCTCGTCTTCATAGCCGCAGTCAATTATTAACGACAAATCCGGTTTTGTTGTCTCTGCCTTAAAAACATTCGGCAGAGAATGGGCTTTCCAGAGTTTTTTGTTTTTACTCTTTGTGCCCAGAGATTCACTTATTGCAAAATCACTTTCCGGGCTTACATCAATAGGAAAACCCTTGGGTATATTCATAATATCAATAGCGCCGCTTATGCTGCCCGCGTTTCCAAATACATCCTGGTTACGTATCGCCAGCCACAGAGCGCCGTATCCGCCCATGCTAAAACCGGTTATCGAACGCTGCTTTCTTTCGGCAAGCGTTTTATAATTCGTGTCGATGTAAGAAACAAGCTCTTTTGAAACAAAGGTTTCGTATTGGCTGGACGGATTTATAGGACTATCCCAATACCAACTGTTTTCGCCGTTAGGGCAGACAAATATCACATTGTAATCATCCGAAAACTTTGCGATTTCCGGCTGAATTACAATCCATGATTTTGACGGGCTTGCGTATCCGTGAAGCAGGTAGATTACTGCGCTTCCCTCACTGCTTTTTTCCGGCGTTATAACCACAGTATCAACGTCAATATTCATAACATCACTTCTGATATTAACCGTATCAACATTTGCCGCAAAAACCGAATGTCCCGCAAAAGCTAAAAGTAAAACAAATTTTAGTTTTCTCATAATTTCCTCCAAAGAATTTTATTCGGCAGTAATAGAAATCCTCCGAAATTATTTTACTATATATTCTACCCGCTTGAAAGTTTAATTTGTTTGCATTAGTATAATTTTGTCAAGGGGGTGTACAGAATATTTTGAAGATGATTGTTCTGGTAGATGATGATATTACAAACCTGTCTTTGGGCAGAAGCATACTCGCCGGAAAGTACGACATTATAACAATCCCCTCCGGAGAAAAGCTGTTTAAACTCCTTGAAAAATCCAAACCCGACCTGATACTCCTTGATATTGAGATGCCGGAAATGAACGGTTGGGAAGTTCTTAAAAAGCTCAAAAACTCGAAAGAATATATGGATATACCGGTGATTTTTCTTACAGCAAAAAGCGACAGTCAAAGCGAGCTTGAGGGGCTTTCGCTCGGCGCCATTGATTATATTTCAAAACCGTTTTCTCCTCCCCTGCTCCTTAAACGTATTGAGCTTCATTTGCTTGTCGCAACTCAGAAAGCTGAACTTAAAGACTACACAACCAATCTACAGCAAAAGGTTCTGGAGCGGACTCATACTATTCTTACCCTGCAAAACGCAATTTTAAAAACGATTACTAATATGGTTGAACACAGGGACAGTTTGACCGGGCGGCACGTTGAAAGAACAGGCGCCTACCTTTCCATATTTCTTAACGCGGCCATCAAACAAAAAATATACGCGGAAGAAATTCAACTCTGGGATATTGAAATCTGTATTCAGTCGGCGCTGCTCCACGATGTGGGCAAAATCTTTATTCCCGATAAAATCTTGTTTAAACCTGAAAAGCTAACTGTGGAAGAATTTGAGGTGATGAAAAATCATACGACTTTTGGTGAGAATATCATAGCTGAAATTCAAAAGGATACCGAGGAAAATGACTTTTTGCTTCATGCAAAGGTATTTGCCGGTTCACATCACGAGAGATGGGACGGTACCGGTTATCCTCGCGGCTTAAAAGGAGAGGAAATACCGTTGGAAGCGCGGTTTATGGCTATTGTTGATGTCTATGATGCGCTTGTTTCCAGCCGTCCATACAAGAATCCTATGTCGCATGAAGATGCGGTGAATGTGATTATGACGGAAAAAGTTCATTTTGACCCAAAACTTGTTGACCTTTTTTTGTCCGTTGCCGATCAATTTGGAATTTTTTTGGAGTGAGAATTTATATTTTATGAAAACCGATATTATTTTAGCCGGGGTTGGAGGACAAGGTGTTCTTTCCATAGCGGCGGTTATAGCGAAGGCCGCTGTAGACGCGGGTTTTAATGCGAGACAGAGCGAAGTACACGGCATGGCGCAGCGCGGCGGCGCTGTTTTGGCTCATCTTAGAATAAGCAGCGGACACATATACAGCGATCTTGTCCCCAAGGGACGAGCCGACCTAATCATTTCCATGGAGCCGCTGGAGAGTCTCCGTTATACGTCATGGCTTTCGCAGGAAGGCGCTATAGTAAGCGCCTCGGAACCTTTTGTAAATATAGGCGATTACCCTGCGTTAAATGATGTTCATAGTTTGATAAAATCGTTCCCAAAGTTCAGAATTGTGGATGCTGCGGAACTTGCAAAGAAGGCAGGGCTGCCCCGCGCCGTCAATATGGTGATGGTTGGCGCGGCTTCACCATTCCTGCCTGTAAACCTTAATGCCCTTGAAAAAACCATAGCCGGACTTTTTGCAAACCGCGAGCCTGCCCTAAACATAGCCGCCTTTCGTTCAGGCTGCCCTGCGTGAGGGATGGTAAGGAACGGTTGGCTTATAGCATATTTGATATGCGAAATTTAGGGATACCACAACATTACAAATAACGCTTTTTATTATATAGAGCTAAAGCAGAAAAAAAGCCTGACTTCCCGTGAGAAGTCAGGCTTTTATTCAAACAAAGGTTAGTCTAGTGATGTCCGTGTCCTTCATAATGAATGTGCCAGTGCTCGTGCTCGGCTTTCTCGCCGCCCATAAGGTCCTGCCATTGCTTCATTACAGGCGATTTCTCTACGCTGTTTAATTGGTATTCTTTGTCGGCAAGGTATAGACCTCTTGCGCGCTCGGACTTTACATCCCAGTCCGCTTGAGGTTGACCTGCGCCGCCAATGCAACCGCCCGGGCAAGCCATAACTTCAACAAAGTCAAAGTGTTCGCCGCCTTCTATGCGTTTGATAATGGCATCGGCATTTGCAAGACCGCTGACTACGGCAATGCTCAATTCGATACCGGCAACAGTAACTTTAAATGTCTTTATTCCGTCTACCAACGCTCCTGCTTTTGCATCGGGGTGCGGAATTCCGCGAACGCCCGATTCCTCAATTGCTTTGTAAAGCGCCTCTGCATTTTTCGGATCTAGCGCACCTGCCGCATAACGCAGGGCTGCTTCCATTACACCGCCTGAAACACCGAATATAACGGCCGCACCTGTTGTCTCGCGCCATTTTTCTTCGATAAGCGCCGGTTTTAAGTTTACATAATCAATACCGGCTTCCTTTATCATGCGGATAATTTCCTGGCTGCTAAGTACAAATGCTATGTCCTGTCCTTCACTGCTCTTAAACTCACTGCGTGCGCCTTCCATTTTTTTAGCAACGCAAGGCATCGCAGCACCGCGAACAAAGCCTTTTATGCCTTCTTTTTTGTAAGTTCCGGCATATAATTGCATTGGTGACTTTGTAGTTGAAACATGAGGCATAACTTCGGGATGATGCTTTTCGACATAACGTACCCAAGCAGGGCAGCATGATGTAAACAACGGCCATGTCGGTTTTGTTTTTAAACGTGCAAGCAACTCTGTAGCTTCCTGAATGATTGTCATGTCGGCCGCCGCGTTTGTGTCGTAAACTTCATCAAAACCAATCAGGCGAAGCGCCGCAACGATTTTACCGAATGTGTTTTCGCTTGCGGGAATTCCAAACGCATTACCAACACCAAGCCGGACAGCGGGAGCTATCTGGATACTTACCTTTATGTTTTTGTCGTCAATAAACTTCCAAACATTTTCGGTATTGTTCTTTACGGTGATTGCGCCGGTCGGGCAGATTGCCGCACACTGACCGCAGCCAACGCAGACTGAATCATTGATTGGTTTTTCGCCAACTGTAGAAACTACCATTTCAACGCCGCGGTGTGCAAAGTCAATTGCGCCCACTTTCTGAATTTCGTTGCACATACGGATACATTTTCCGCACAGAATACACTTTGATGTGTCTTTTGTTATGCAGAAGCTTGAAGTATCAAGTTCCGGTACCGGTGAGTGTTGAGGATAGCGAACGCCCGTAATACCGTAGCGGTCTGCAAATTTTTGCAGTGAGCAACGCTGACTTTGATCGCAGGTAGTACAATCACGGCAGTGGTTCGCCAACAGTAACTCAAGGATATTTTTGCGGTATTTGCGCAATTTTGCAGTGTTGGTAAGAAATACCTGACCTGCCTTAGGAAGCTGTGAACAAGCGGAATCAAGTGATGATCTGCCGCTTTTTTGATCAACTGTCTCTACAAGACACATACGGCAGGCGCCGTAAATTGAAAGTTCAGGGCTGTAGCAGAAAGCAGGGATGTCGATTCCTGCTTTCTTTGCGTGCTCGAGCACGTTTAAGCCTTTTTCAAATTCGACATTAATACCGTCGATAGTTATAAAATCTGCCATCTCTTAGTCCTCCACTTTTACTGCATCGAACTTGCATTTTTCAATACAAGAGCCGCATTTGATACATTTTTCGTTATCAATAACATAGTAGGCCTTTTTCTTGCCTTCCAAAATATTGTCTTGCTGAGAGATTGCTCCAACAGGGCATACTTTCGAACAAGCGCCGCACCCGGTACAGTCTTTAGAAGCAATGGTGAATTTTTTCATACCTTGACATTCACCTGCCGGACACTTGTGATCGATAATGTGGGCTTCGTAATCCTTGCGGAAGCGTTTTAAGGTACTCGCAACCGGATTAGGAGCAGTTTTACCAAGACCGCAGAGGGCTGTCTTAGAAATGGTCTCGCACAATTCTTCAAGAGTCCCGATGTCCTCTTTTTTGCCTTTTCCTGCAACGATGTTCTCTAGGATTTCCAACATACGCATGGTACCTTCGCGGCAGGGTACGCACTTTCCGCATGATTCTTTTTGCGTAAACTTCATAAAGAAGCGGGCAATTTCGATCATACAGTTTGTTTCGTCCATTACAACCAATCCGCCCGAACCGATAATAGCGCCGGCTTTTGGTACCGAATCAAAGTCAAGCCCCATATCCAAGTCTGCTTCTGTTAAACAGCCGCCGGAGGGCCCGCCGATCTGCACGGCTTTGAACTTTTTGCCGCCAAGAATACCGCCGCCAATGTCATAAATAATTTCGCGGAGCTTCATACCCATCGGCACTTCGATAAGACCTGTATTTACGATTTTGCCTGTAAGTGCGAAAGTCTTTGTGCCCGGGCTGGATTCCGGTCCTATACCCTTGTACCACTTTGCGCCCTTGTTGATGATCATGGGGACATTGGCGAAAGTTTCAACATTGTTGAGTACTGTCGGTTTTTCGTAAAGGCCGCGTTCTGTTGAACGATAACGTTTTACACGGGGCATACCGCGGCGTCCTTCTATTGAACCCATTAGAGCGGAACCTTCGCCGCAGACAAACGCACCTGCGCCCTTGTAGATTATCAAGTTAAAACTGAAATCTGTGCCAAGGATATTGTCGCCTAGAAGCCCGAATTCGGTGGCTTGCTTGATGGCAAGCTGGAGGCGTCCTACCGCTCTTGGATATTCGGCGCGTACATAAATGAAGCCTTGGCTTGCACCTATCGCTTTTGCCGCGATCAACATACCTTCGATCATCTGGTGGGGTAAGCCTTCCATTACGGACTGATCCATGAACGCGCCCGGGTCGCCTTCGTCGCCGTTACAGACAACGTATTTTGGCGCGCCTTGCGCCTTGAGGGTATCGCCCCATTTTTGGCCTGTTGGGAAGCCCGCGCCGCCGCGTCCGCGGAGGTTTGATTCTTTAACTTCGTCGCACACAGCTTGCGGTTCCATATCGAACAAAACCTTCTCGAAGGCGGTGTAGCCGCCTATTGCTAGATATTCACGGATATTTTCGGCATCAATTTTGCCGCAGTTTTCAAGAAGAACGCGCTGTTGTTTCTTATAGAAAGGAATTTCAGCTTTTTTGAGGATAGCTTTGCCTTCAGGCGATTTATAGGCAAGCCTCTCAACGGGTTTACCGTTTTTAATTGTCTGTTCAACGATTTCTTCGGCATCTTCCGGTTTTACCTTGCAGTATAACCAGCCTTCAGGCTCAACAACTACAAGAACGCTCTGATTACAGAAACCGGGGCAGCCGCCTTTTTTTACGCCGACAGGATGACCCGGTTCTTCTTTCATTTCGACACTACAAGCTATGTTTTTTGATTTGATGATTTCTACGATTTTATTGTAGACATCCAGCGAGCCGGATGCGATACACCCATTACCTGCGCAGACTAAAATCTTGCGCTTTTCAGCGTCAAACGCTTTCTTGTAGGTCTCTCGTGCCTTTTTTAAGGCATCTCTGTTAGTTAATTTAGACATTTTCACCCCCTAACCTTTTGCTTTAAGATCATTAAGAATATCCACGATTCCATCGGGAGTTACGCCGGCGTAAACCTTTTCAGGAACGCCGCCCGAAACCATCAGGGCGGGAGCCAGACTGCACGCGCCGAGACAAGCCACCGTCTGAACGGTAAAGCCTAAATCATCGGTTGTAATCTTCTTCTCGGAAAGATTAAGCTCTTTACGCAAACGCTCCAGATTCGGAATGGATTTACGAACATGGCACGCTGTTCCGTCACACACCTTGATAATGAACTTACCCTTGGGTTGAAGGGAAAAGTTTTCGTAGAAAGTAGCAACGCCGTAGATACGGGCCTCGCTAACGCCAAGTTTTTTGGCTACATAGGGGAAAGTCTCCGGCGGCAGATAGTTATACTTTTCTTGCACACCTTGCAGGATCGGAATGATCGAGCCGGGCTTGGAACCCCATACCTTAATGACGTCGTCAACGACGCTTAAGTCGATAGCTGTACTCATTAGTTTTGTCTCCTTATTTAGGAAAATTTGAATTTATACATTGTAGCCTAGAGTACGCAATACGTCAAATAATTTTTTTTGAAAAACTGGACAGATATTGTTATATTTGCTATGTTATATTTGGTGATGGTTTGGTCTTTTTCCTACATCACTGCTAGTCGCAATTTATCAAAGGAGGGCTTTATGTCCGAAGTATTGTCTATAATACTGGGTGGCGGAAAAGGCACCCGATTGTTTCCTCTAACAAAATCGCGCTCAAAGCCTGCGGTTCCTTTCGGCGGAAAGTATAGACTAATTGATATACCGCTTTCCAACTGTATAAATGCCGACTTAAAGAACATTTATATTCTTACTCAATTCAATTCGGCATCGTTGCATATTCATCTTTCCCATACTTACGTGTTTGATCACTTTTCCAAGGGTTTTGTTGAGATACTTGCCGCCGAACAGACGCTGGAACACTCCGGCTGGTTTGAAGGCACTGCCGATGCGGTACGCAAAAGTCTCTTGCACTTTAGAGCGCATAATCCTGATTACTATATAATTCTTTCAGGCGATCAACTTTACCGTATGGACATTAGGGCAATGCTCAAAGCTCATATTGATTCCAAATCTGAGATAACCATTGCCTGCACACCCGTGGGGCGCGCCGAGGCCAGTCAGCTTGGGATCCTAAGGGCGGGCAAGAAAAACATTATAACGGAATTCTTGGAAAAACCAGGACCAACAAAAGACATTTCGGAATTTAAGGCTCCGCCTGAGATGCACAAAGAGCAGAAAGATATGTTTCTTGCGTCTATGGGTATCTATGTTTTTAATGCAAAAGCGATGGATAACTGCCTAGACAATGCTTTTACAGACTTTGGTAAAGAGATCATACCTCAGGCTATCAACAATTTAAAAGTAAACGCATATCCATTTGAAGGCTACTGGGAAGACATAGGAACAATAAAGAGTTTCTATGACGCAAATCTTAACCTTGCAAATATAAAGCCGGATTTTGATATTTACGACGAGGAACATCCTATTTATACCAGGATGTATAATCTGCCGCCGTCAAAAATGAACTACAGCACAATGAACCAGTCTATCGCGTCCGAAGGTTGTATTATCACTAATTCGTCGATCTCAAATTCGCTTGTAGGTGTACGTTCGGTTATTGAGTCCGGGGCAAGTCTTAACGGCGTTATTTGTATGGGCTCGGACTTCTATGAAACCGATGCCCAAAAATTAAGGAACCACGAGGAACGTATTCCCAATATCGGCATAGGAAAAGGCGCTATAATAAAAGGCGCTATAATCGATAAAAACGCCCGCATAGGCGAGGGCTGCCGTATAGGTATAGACAACCTAAACCGCGCCGACGGTGAGTTTGAAAACTATCATATTGTTGATGGGATAATCATAGTTCCCAAGAACGCCGTACTGTATCCGGGAACTGTAATATAAAAAGTGAGTAGTGAGTAGTGAGTAGTGAGTAGTGAGTAGTGAGTAGTGAGTAGTGAGTAGTGAGTAGTGAGTAGTGAGTAGTGAGTAGTGAGTAGTGAGTAGTGAGTAGTGAGTAGTGAGTAGGAAAATTTTTTGAAATCGAAGTACTTTGTCAAGTAGATACTAGTTTGATTTCAAATAAAAACACTACTCCTTACTCCTTACTAACTACTCACTAACTAACTATTCAACCTTAAACTTTGAAACTTCGTTCACAAGTACATCAATGTTGGTCTTGTTGTCCACGCTGATCTCGTTGACGCGGGTAACGGCGACATTGATCTGATCCGCGCCAGTTGCCATTTCGTTCATGCCGTTTTCCAATTCCTGCGTTACACGTCCCAAGTTACGGCTTTCCGTAATGACCTGTTGACTGCCTTCGAGCATCTCTTTAGAGGAGGCTTTGACCTGCTGTGTCTGATCGTTCAGGGCGCTGATAGCTTCGAGAATCTGCTGCGAACCCGTACTCTGCTCTTCCATTGCGTTGCGGATATTTTCTTCCTGATCGGATACCGTCTTAACGCCCGTGTCGATAGCTTCAAACTTGTTCAATACGGCGTCGGTTGAGCGGGTAATCTTGTCTATGCTGTCTTTTATTTTCTTTAGCACCGTGCTTATCGTCTTGGATTGCTCACCGGAAGATTCCGCCAATTTACGGATTTCGTCGGCTACAACGGCAAAACCTTTGCCCGCCTCTCCTGCGTGCGCAGCTTCGATAGCGGCGTTCATAGACAGGAGGTTTGTCTGGCTGGCTATGTTTTCCATAACAGCATTGATTTCGAGCAAGCCTTCGGACTCGCGGGCAATCTGCTGAATATCCGCCGCCACATCCTGCAAGCCGCTTCTTCCTACTTCCGAGGCGTCCGCCAATTCTTTTACGTTGGCACCGTTCTTTACCAGAGTTTGTGTAACCGACTGTATGTTGGCAAGCATCTCTTCTACGGCGCTTGACGATTGGGAAACACTGGATGTCTGCTTGTCGATAAGTCCGTTCAACTTATCAAGGTTGACGGTTATCTGCTCCATAGTGGCGTTGGTTTCCGTAACCGACGCACTCTGGTTTACAACTTGTCCCTTTATGCTTTGGATATTAGAGGTAATTTCGTTGATTGCAGCCGCCGTCTCCGTCATGTTGCTGGCAAGCTCACCGCCGATGTCGGAAAGCGTAACCGTCTGATTTTTGATCGCCTTAACCAAGTTCTGGATTTTCTCCATGGTCTGATTAAAGTAATGGCTCATCTCGCCTATTTCGTCTTTGGATGTGGCATCAATACGGCTGGTAAGGTCGCCCTCGCCCTGCGCAATGTCTTTCATACGCAAACCAATAAACACAATTTTACTTGTTATATTTCCGGCAACAAACCAGATAATTACCGCCGAAACAATAGCCAAAACCACCGCTATGATTATGGCGAACCTAGTCATCTCGGTTATTTCCGAAAAAACATCGGCGCTAGGTACCGAGGCAAGTACCGTCCATGCCGTTTTCACATCGCCAACATAGAAGGGATAGGCCGCAAAGAAACGTCCGTTATTCTCGCCGATATTAGGCTCACCGCTGCGTAATGCTTCAATAGAATCATTGACGGCTTTTTGACCCAAAACAGCCATTGATTTAGCGGATGTAATATGTTGACCAATCATGTCGGACTCATAATGCGCCGCTATTGTGCCGTCATTGGAATATAGTAATTCACGACCGTTCGGATATTTTGCTTTTAGAGACTTTGCGGCGGATATTAATTCGCTGGCGTAAGCAAGGTCATAGTTCACGCCTATCATACCGACTGTATGTTTGTCGCCCAGTTCATCAATTATAGGATAACGAATCTGTACTATGTAGGTATCTCTTCCCGCGTGTTTTCCGGGAACGGCATTTGAAATAGTAGGACCTCTCATTGCCCTAATCTCGGCATAAGTTGCCTCAAGGGTTGCACCGGATTCTATCCAATCATGCAGGTTCGCAGTTGAGCTGGTTCTTCGCGTATACCATGGTTGGAACGGGGCTGGATTACCATCTTTTATCTCGCCCGGCAGCCATACGGTAAAAAGACCGACCATGCCCTCCATACTTACAATCGTATATCTCATATTCTCACGGAAAGTTTCTCTGCGTTCCCCCGGCGGATAATCCGTAAAATCAGACATTATATTTCCCAGGGTGATTATGGCATCCAGGTATTTCTCAAAATCAATCTGGAGGTTTTTAGACGCTATACCCGTTATGTTGATCAATTCACTGGAAGAAGTAACGCGCTGCATACTGCTTGCCTTATTAACAAGCACAAATGTAATTGATACAACTACTACCGCGACAATGGCGATAACGATTAAACTTAACTTTAATTTTAATTTCATTACAAAATCCTTCCTTTCTGTGGCGCATATCTGTGACGCATAAACGCCGACTATATATATTTATATCATCGGTAAAATGGTAACCGAATTTTTCAATTATTTCAAGTAGTAATGCTTATAATTTAACCTCAGCGGCTAATTTTCCTAAAATTACCGCTAATTTCCCAATTCCGACAGGGATAAGGGAGATGGATGTTCATTCTCGCCTTCCAGTTTGGAGAATTCTTCAAGCAGTTCCCGACCGCGTTTGGAAAGTTTTTCCGGCACCTTCACCATGAGTTTTATGTAAAAATCACCACGTCTGCCCGAAACCGGTACGCCCTCGTCACGGACGCGCAGGAGTTTCCCGTTGGGGCTGCCCGCCGGTACTTTCACTTTTATGGTTTTGCCGTCTAAGGTAGCTACCTGAATTTCGCAGCCTAAACTTGCCTGTGTTATTGAAACCGGCACTGCGCAGTATAGGTCTGCGCCCTGACGCTCGAAGTGGTCGTGCCGTTGTACACGTATAAACACGTAGAGATCGCCGGAGGGTCCCCCGTTAGGTCCGGCATCGCCTTGTCCTCTTAAAACAACCTGTCTGCCGGTTTCCACGCCGGAGGGAATAGTTACGACGATCTTCTGCCGTTTCTTGATTGCGCCCGATCCGCCGCATTCGGGACAGGGGTTTTCTATAATGTGCCCATCGCCGCGGCAGGTTGGGCAGGTGGAGGCAAGGGAGAAAAAGCCGGTACTCTGCCGCACTTGCCCTGCGCCTCCGCAGGTGGGGCATACCTTTTTGCCGGAGCCGTTAGCCGCGCCCGTACCCTTGCACTTAGCGCAGCTTTCAAGCCGTGAATACTGAATCTCGACTTTTGAGCCGAAAACAGCCTCTTTGAATGGTATCTCGATGTCGTAGCGGAGGTTTGAGCCTGAACGGGGACCTGAGCTGCTTCGCCGTCTGCCGCCGCCTCCGCCGCCGAAAAAAGTATCAAATATGCTGGAAAAATCCCCACCAAAAATATCTTCAAAGCCGTGAAAATTGCTGGGATCGTGTTGTCCGCTCATGCCCTCCACTCCGGCAAAGCCGAACTGGTCATAAGCGGACTTTTTTTGATCATCACCCAGAATTTCGTAGGCTTCGGTAGCTTCCTTGAACTTATCCTCGGCTTGCTTGTTCCCCGGATTCTTGTCGGGATGATACTGGATGGCGAGCTTGCGGTACGCCTTCTTTATATCATCCTTTGAAGCGTTTTTTTCGACGCCTAATACTTCGTAGTAATCTCGTTTTGCCACAGAATATCCTTACTTGTCATCGTCTTTAACGACTTCGTAATCGGCATCTTCTGCGCTCTTTGTGTTACCACTGTCGGCGCCGCCGGAACCTTGAGCGCCGCCTCCCGCAAAGCCTGCACCGTCCGCTCCGGTAAATCCGCCTTGACCGGCGCCGCCCTGTCCGCCGCCTGCCGCATTCGCGCCCTGATTTTTGTATATCTCCTCGGCAATTTTATACGAAACTTGCTTTAACGTCTCAGTTTTTGATTTTATAGCCTCAATATCGCTGCCTTCCAGAGCCTTCTTCAAATCGGCAATAGCTTCCTCAGCTTTTGATTTATCCGCCGTATTGATCTTATCGCCTAAATCTTTGATGTTCTTTTCCGTGCTGTAGATCATCGTGTCGGCATCGTTACGGGTTTCGGCTTTTTCCTTCTCGCGCCTATCTTCTTCCGCGTGAAGTTCCGCTTCTTTTACCATGCGATCAATATCGTTGTCGGAAAGCCCCGATGAGCTTTCTATGCGTATCTTTTGCTCTT
>BNVA01000033.1 GCA_025997755.1 Spirochaetia bacterium
AGTGCCGCCTAAGGAGACAGCAGAATCAGTACCAGCAAAGTTAATTTTACCGCCATTAACAGTCAAAACAGCCCTACTGTCGGCAACAAATGAACCGGAACCAGCTACTGAAACCACTGCATTTGGTCCAATCGCAATGGAGCCGGCGCCGCCCGGTGTGAATAGCAAAGTACCGCCACTTTCAACCGTGAAATTACCGTCTACATCAAAACGTCCGGCCGATCCCACTTGAAGGGAAGATCCATTTTTTACGATTACCGCGCCGCCGTTTTCCACCTTTAGGATGTTAGTTTCTCCCACTGTACCTGCTATTGTACTTCCACCATTGCCAAGAACTAGCTTTCCGCCAGCTCTTACAATGGTATCGGAAACTGTCCACGGATCCACACTGTTGGTACCATATAAAACAAGCTCTTTACTAATAGTGACTGCGCCGCCGCCGAATGGGGCTAATGCTATAACTGTTGGACCTCCACTTGCCAGACTACTCAATGTGCTAGCAGTAACATCGTAATTATCGCTTAAATCAATAATACCGGTACCTGTTGTCGTAACACCGTTGAGTTGAGCTTTAGCACTTGAAAAATAACCGTTGACAGCAAGCGTAGTAAGAGCCCCAAGATTTGAACTAGTGGCTTTTAAAACACCGCCTACAGTAAGCGTTTGAATACTGGGGAAGAGCCCATCACTACCTAATTCCGCGTAACCATTTATAGTTGGTGCTACGGTTAATTTCGTAAATTTAGCCGAACTTGATCTTATTACGCCGAAATCTTTTCTCTGCTCTGGATAGACTGCCTGCGGAGTTGGGTTTAGGTTATCTGCGGCATTATTTGCAGAGATAGTTCCTGCGGTACCGGGATAGCCTTCGGGGAACGTAGCAGATGGCGGACCAAAGCCGCGTACTAATTCTTTTGGCATATTACCATTACTCTCAATGGCAAAACTGGTAACACCATCAAAGGATGAGTAGTTAACACCGGTAGTTTCTGTTACACTACCATCTGCAAAAAGATAGCCGCCGGCCCCTACTCTAAGGGTAGTAACCGTTTCAATATCACCAGGTTTCAAAACACCCGCCTCAGTTCTCGCTCTAAAGTCGGTTTGCGTACCCGCGTTATAGTAGCCGTTTACCGTCAAGGTTTTAAGGTTATAGAATTGCGCCGTACCGCCTGTACCGGTATAAAGTGAATTATTGCCGTTTACGATAAGCGTTTCCAGTGAGCGGAATTTTCCATTGTCAATTTCTGCGTGACCATCAATTTCCAATGTGCCTTCAAGCTTTTGAAAACTAGCTTTCTCACCGTTAGCGATAAATTTTCCATAACTTAAATTATCCGCCAGTACCCTTAGAGTTTTTAGGTCATTAAACTGATCTTTTGTATCAATTGTTATTTTAACATCTGTTGTTAAGGCAGGATTTGCCGGGTCTACGCCGGTCGCATCTAAATAACCTTTAGGACCTACTTCAATACTAAACAGGTCTGTATTTAGGTCCAACGACCCGGTCGCATCTGTACCGGCGATCAACCTGCCATTTACGGTAAGGTTACCGGTAAGCTTTGCTGCTGCATACACCGTGGTACCTTCACGTATTGTCAAATGCGCTACATTGACGAGACTGCTGGGAAATATAAGATTAGTCTTGAATAATCCGTTTGCGATGGCTCTGGGATCATCAGCTGTGCTTGCCAATCTAACATAATGAGTTGTTGCTGTACCGCCTACGTTAAAAAAGCTGTTTGACGCAAATGTAAGTACTGCTTCCGGTGGAACATCCGCTATATGATTATCGTTATAAGCTTCACTACCTTTACCTGCACCCTTAATGGTACCATCGCCAAAAGCCTTTATTACCATGCCGTTCTGTACGGGTGATAACTTCGGATCAGTATAAGTACCGCCTTTAATATATCTATCGTCCACAGGATATTCACCTAAATCGGGAACCTCTCTCCAGTCATAGCTGCCGCCGGTAACGGTGGTATTTGTGAATACGCTATCGCCTTGAAATTCGCTTTGAGTATAAAGAAAGGTATTATAAGCATAGACACTGGAGAACACCAAATCATTCATTGGTTCATCATCGTTCGCCGTCGCACCCGAACCACCGGCAGGTTTAAAGCCGCCGGTGGTTAAAGCGCCGTTTTCATAAACATTTAATCTACCTCGGGCGTTGCGCTTAGGTAACTCGACCTGTTTGCCATTAACCGTAACAGTTTCCTTTCCGCCCGTCGCAAGTCCGACAGTGATTGTACCGGATGAAAGGCCGCCTGTAGGTGTCGAAAAAGTACCGGATTGAAGCTCGGCGCCTTTCCACACGTTCACCTCGCCGCCTATTTTAAGCTCCCCGCCGCTAGTACTGCCAACTATAAACGCGCCGGACAGGTTAAGAACAACACCATCGGGTACTATCGTGACTCCGCCATTTCCATCAGCTGTAACACCGGGAGCCGTAATAGTCGGTCGGTATTTCTCTGAGCCGAAGTAATCGATCAAATCGACATTGCTGTAGACCGCGTAGATTTCAGGATTTGCCGCTGTCCAATCGGGTTTAAGCGCAAGAGCCGCGTTAAGACCCTCTTGTGTGGTTATAGGAATACCCGGCACAAGGTTCTCACCGACATATACAGTGTCCGTCGTGCCGTTTTCGCATCCTGTAAATACAAATGACAGCGCAAATAACGCTATCAAGCCATAGACCAATTTCTTTTTCATAAGTCCTCCATAAATATTTTTTAAAAACACATAAATGTGCTTATAAGGCACGACACAACCGTTAAATCTTCGATCTTCGAGAAAAGAAAATTATTTTTCATGGAGGTGTGCCGTGCCATATAAACACACTCCCTTTTACTCCTTCTAAACAAAAACACTCTCAAAATCACTTTCAACTATGCTTGACGACACCGAATTCTGTGCAAAAAGGAGCGCCAGCTCAATTCCGAGCAGGCAAGAGCGGTTGTTTTCATCTAGTTGCGAGACTCCGGTTTGAAGATTGGTATATAAGCGGTTTTGTCCGCTGGCAGTAGTAACTTCCGGTATGGTTTTCTCAACCATAGCTCCTCCTTTTTCGCATAGCGAATATTTACTATACAATGTGAAAGTATACAACACTATTTAAAAAAAACAAGGTTTCGCGGGGAGTGCGTCAGCAATTCTGATTTTACAAACGCAAAACCATACCACATTTTCTAAAAAATCGCAGGAAGCCTGTAGAAAAAATCCGTCCCCCACTCACACTGACGACTGTGGCATTTATCGTTGGAGCCTTAGCTCGCAAAAGCCCCGCACATCGTATGTGTTCGGAGGGCGCGGCTTTTTCCACGGCTTCAACATTTATTGACATAGTGGTATGGTTTTGACAGTACAGACAGGAATTGCCGCCAATAACCACAAAATAAGGAAAAAAATTCTAAAATCTTGGATTTTCCGGTAATGATCACAAAAAATATGCGTGCAAGATTTTAGAATTTTTCTCATTTCCTACTCCGCAAGGCGGCGGCAGTTCCCGTTTTGTTTTATTTGTTACGGCGCAAAACTGAAAACAGATAAGCCTGTAAAATGAGAATTGCTGACGCTGGTTTATGATTTTGTTGCTACGTGGTTTGTTTTGAGGTATCTTAAAATGTAATGACGGTGAATGAACGGATAAAAGAGGCGCGTTTATCCCTTAATATGACTCAAATTCAATTTTCAAAAGCAATTTTTTTGTCAAATGGCTATATTGCAGATTTAGAGAACGGACATCGTACCGCCAATGACCGTATTATTCATCTAATTTCACTGGTTTTTGGGATTAGTAAGGTGTGGCTTAAAACAGGCGACGGCGCTATGTTCAATAATACGCCGGAAGAAAAGATGGAACGTATCTTAAACCTGTTTAACGAGCTTAACCCACATTTTCAAGATTATGTGCTGCGGCAAATTGAGGCTCTTATTGAACTGCAAAAACTCAGCAGCCCCGCGCCCGCCGATTAGATTAAACTAATAATTCAATCAGTGCGTCATTTGACGGCGGAATTGTTGTTGAATTAACGGTGCGCTCCATTACCTTGTGCAGGGTTTCGGGGAGGGGTATTTCGCCTATAAGGGGCTTAACGGTTTCGCTGAATTTGGCAGGATGAGCCGTCGCAAGGACGGCGATGTTCTCGCCGGAAGCCCTGCCCTTTGCCTTTAACTGGTCAACCGCACGCCAGCCCACCGCGCCGTGAGGATCGAGCGCGTAAGAATATTTTAAGAATGTGTCCTTTATACACTCCCGCGTACTATCGTCGGTAACGTAGGTAGAAAATAAAAAGCCTCGCAATTTGTCCAAACCCCAGTGGGCGCTTAACCTTTCAAAATTACTCGGCGCACCTACATCCATTGCGTTTGAAATTGTCGCCAGTGAGATACGGGTGTTGTACTCGCCGCTTTCAAGGTAGTCGGGAAAGGTCTTGTTTATGTTTGTGGCGGCTATGAATTTTTTTATGGGCGCGCCCATCTTCATGGCATATACGCCGGCGGTAAGGTTGCCGAAATTGCCTGAGGGGACGCTGAAAAACAAGGGACGTTTGCCGTTTAATTTTGGCGAGGCGGAGGCTGCGGTATAGTAGATCGCCTGCGGCACAAGGCGGGCTATGTTTATAGAATTTGCGGAGGATATATCCAGTTTTGCTCTAACCGTATCGTTGCCGAAAGCAGCCTTTACAAGGCGTTGACAGTCGTCAAAACTGCCCTCTACGGCTATCGCGCCGATATTTCCGCCAAGACCGGCTATTTGTCTCTCTTGAAGCGGTGAAACCCGTCCTTTCGGGTAGAGTACCGTTACGGTGATCCCTTCCACTCCAAAAAATCCGTCCGCTACAGCGCCTCCTGTGTCGCCCGATGTTGCAACCAGTATCTTTAGCGGACGATCCTCACCCCGCCGTAAAAACGAAAAAGTCCTTGCCATAAAGCGCGCCCCAAAATCTTTGAACGCCGCTGTGGGACCGTGAAAAAGCTCCAAGACAAAACGATCCCCCACACTTACAATGGGAACGTCAAAGTTGTATGCCGAGCTGACTATTTCTTCAAGCGCACTGTCCGGTATTTCACCTTTAACGTATGGGCGTATCGTTTCAATAGCAATGTCGGCAAAGCTCATTTTTTTTAAAGATGAAAGCACCGAACGGGGGTAGCGTGGAATCTCTTCGGGAACATAAAGTCCGCCGTCGGGGGCAAGCCCCGACAACACCGCCTGAGCGAAAGTTACGGACTTTGTCCTGTTCCTTGTGCTGTAATACTTCATTTATAGTAGTATGGTTTGACGTTGTAATTTACTCGTTCAATACCATAAAGATCCCATTGACCGGCTTTAAAGATATATGTTCCGCCTATCTTTCCCGCCATATTGTAATAGTCAAAAAATCTGTAACCAAAACTGTCCGGTTGAAGGATGACGTTGCCGCCTATTGTAATTGTGGTAAGATCGTTTCCGTCAAATGCCTGTTTGTCGATAAAACGGACGGAATCGGGGATCACAATATCAGTTAAATTGTTTGACATAAAAGCAGATTCGCCAATATAAGTAATAGTTGACGGAATGACTATGGATTTTATAGCCTTAGCCTTGAATGCCTGCTTACCGATACCGGTTGGTGTTCCGTTTGAAAAACCCGGAGGAATTGCCACAGAGCTGTCCATGGAATCCGCTATAAATTCTGCAATTACAATTCTGCCGTTGGAATCGTAGGCAAGGGCAAATTTATCGGCTGCAGATACCACCTTGGGGAGTTTTACCATGGGGTTTGTTACCCACCGTGCCGCGTTGGTATTGGTTGGGGGCAGTTGTACCGGGGTTGCGCTTTCTATGTAAGCAGGGTTGGTTTTTGTGTAAACAGTTTCTGTACTAGTTGGTCTATCAACGGCTTTAGACGAGTAGCCTCTGGGTTCTTCCCCGTTAAGAGGTGCATAGCGGTCGTTTCTGGCTACGGCATCCGACAGCGGCACGCCCGTAAGCGGAGCGACTAATGTGCCGGGTATTCTTCCGCCGTAATCAGGTGAGCTTCTTGAATTTGTTGTCTGATAAACCTCTGTGCGCACAGGCGCATAGTTTTGCGGCGGCGTTTGGGAATAGTACTTGGTGATTGGAGCATTCGCCTCTTTCGTTGTTAAGACACGCACAATTGAATTACTGTCAAAGGCGGAGGAGTCGACGATTTTTACGCTTACAGGAAGAATAATTTGCCCCAGATTGTTACCGTAAAAAGCATACCTGGATATTACTTCCACACCTTCGGGTATTGTAACCGAGGTAAGCCCTTTTTGCCTAAAAGCGTTTTCGCCTATAACCCTGACCGGAAACCCGTTCATTTTCACCGGAATTACAACGTCTTTAGACAATCCTGTATACCCGGTGATAATTACGGATCTTTCCATTCCCATAGTTTGAACACTCGTTTTAAAGTCACTGGGATCGACTCCAAAAAGCAACGCGGAAAATCCAAACGTAAAAAACACGAAAAACAACTTTAACTTCATAAAAACCACCTTTCCCATTGATCGCAGTAAAACTGCTATATCCAAAGATACATACGCCTAAGCTGATAACCTATAGACCATGTTCCAAAAACAAGCACCAAAAAACCTATTGCGGCTATTATCCATGTGTCCGCTCCTAAAAATAATGAGCGTCCTAAGCAAATAATAAAAACACCCGCGCCTATAAAATAATATTCCCGCATACCGCGTGTAAACGCCGCTATAAAAAAGCTCAAAACCGCTATGATCAGTATAGCATAATTTAAAATTTTAGACATAACCATATAGCCGGTTACCGGACTAAAATCAGTATTCCATGAAAATACATCAACAGGAATACGAAAAGAGATCAAAACAGCAATAATGAACATCGGAATTAAAATGTTTTCTTCTTTTTGGTTTTTTATGCCCGCCGCGTACAGACTTGCCGCAAACAGCGAAAAAATGCCGTAATAATGTCCAAAAACAAGAAGCCTTGCGGCAATTTGAGGGTAACTCATAGTCAAATTAAAAGCCTTTGAAAGCGGTGCCATAACCCTGAAAATTTCAAAAATAAATGAAAAAACAAAAACACTGAATAAACGTAATTCCGCTAACTGTGTTTTTTCAAAAAAATAGAAGATCAAAATTTGCGCTACAAGGGCGTAGACTAGAGCCGCAAGAGTTGTCGCAAAAGGAACATAAGCCGACGGAGCAGGCAATAAGCCAAACAAGTGGATACTTCTGTCTGCGGAAGATACAAGATCAGGATAAAACGGAATAATTTTAAATGACACAACAAAGAACGCAACTAGAGCGGCGGCGGAAAATCCGGTTCCCAGCTTTAAAAATAAAACATGTTTTGATAATGTCATTTAAATCCGCCTCTAAACCAAAACCATCTAAAAGGACAACGCTTCTATCATGTAACGTATATCGGGACCGCTTCCGTTTAAAACAGTCATTTCGATCACAATAATCATTGATGTCCGTTCAGGGTTTACAATGACTTTTTTTATCGTATACGAGGTTACGCCGCTGCGCTTAACATCAGGGCTACCCACTCTCCAAGTTTTTACAGCGCCGCTTTTATCCGTGCGCCGTAGTTTAATAAAAAACGAGGATTGCAGATTTTTCCCCGAACCAAAAAAGACGGTTACCAAATCGGCATTGTAACGGGTTTCTTTCTCAAAATCCCTAAAATCAATTGTGTCGCCATCGCGCTTGTGTCCGTTTAATAACGAAACAAAAAGCGGTATACCCTGCTGCAGAAAACTCGCCTTGTTTTTTTGAATAAAATCCGCATTTTTAGAAATCAGCCTTAAAAGAGCGCCTGACCCATCCTGTCCCACAGATATTCTTTCGTTATGCTTGTAAGAAAATCTTCCGCCTTTTACAAATTCATTTGCGGGAACATTTACGATATTCAAATCTGCCCATGGTTTTAACGTGTCCTCATCAACGCCATACTGACCGAACATATATATTTTTCCGTTATCGGAGAAACCAAGGTCTGCGAATGACGCAACATCTCCTGCCCAAATATAATTAGCGCAGAGTATAAACAAAATCGCGGAAAACCGTGCAGACTTTCTTCCCAGCATAGAGAACCTCGTTACTTTATCGGCATAAAACGCCGGTTTCTAAAGGGAAGGCAATAGTTTGGTTATGGTATGGCTGCAATGTGTCCAATTTTGACAAATTAAAAAGACCCATAATCGGGAAATCCGCGGCGCAAAATACAATCGCTTACCGTTGTTTCCTTCCGGACCTGGCGGGGTTGGGCGGCGCATTTCCGCACGGCGCCCGACTACGGGGTAAGGTACTTTACCGCTTAAAATTGAAAAGCGCAAGGCGGCGCGGGCAGACAGCAATTCATTTTACAAATTCAAAACCATTGATGAGCATTTTGAAAAATGCGTAGTGCATATGAACACCTTAAAATCCATACTGCATTAGTTTAAATTCAAAGAAGTCTGTAGAAAAAATCCGACCCGCCTCACTTGGTTGCCCCTTTCCAAAAAAATGACGTTTTCACTCTTTTAGCGGCTTCGCCGCTGTGAAAACGCCATTTTTTTGGAAAGGCATTTTCTACAGCTGCATACAATAAATTTAGCTGCAATCAAAAAATATGGTTTTAAGAACAATTTTTTGACTTATTGTTATATATCCATTAATGTCTATGGTTGCTTTATTCGCCGCAAAATCGTTCGGCGGGCGCGGTTTTTTCACGACTTCTAAATTTTCATCAAGGCAGTATGGATTTTATGTAGTATTCTTAAGTCCTGCACTTTTAGGGCGTAAGCCTCATCAATGGTTTTAACATTGCGGGCAGGAATTGCCGCCACCTTAACCATGAGATATTAAGAAAAAAAATTCTAAAATCGCGTCCCATCAAAAATGAGTAAAGCAAATAGAAATCACGATTTTAGAATTTTTCTCCTTTTCTACTCCCCCTAAGCGGCGGCAATTCTCTTTTTGTTTACTGTTGCTGCGCAAAACTGAAAAGAAAAATCATGCTGCACAGCAAATAAATGTGGAAGCCGTAATATTTGCCTCAGGGCGCAAGAAAAAATGCTCCGACGAGCGCATTGGGGTTCCGTTTGGCACTAAAAGTGGCAAACGGGGGGGCCGCCCACCGCGCGAGAAGGGGCATTTTTTCTTGCGCCCTTGTGTAGGACTTTCACGGCTTCCTGTATATTTTAAAACCATGGTTTTACATTTCAATTTTGCGCAGGAATTTGTAAAATGGGAATTGCTGGCGGGTAGAAATTCATTTTACAAACTGCAAAAGCCTGCTATCATAACGGAAAAGGACGATTTAAGGCACATTATGGAAAAATATCAAATAGATAAACTGCACGAGGCGGTAAAAACAAAAGGTCATGTCTGTGTCGGGCTTGATACTTCTGCCGGTTACCTGCCGCCCACACTGCGCGCAGGCTATGCAAACGATGCGGCGGCTGTTCTTGCGTATAACGAGGCGTTAATCGACGCTACTGCCGGAGCGGCAGCCTGCTACAAAGTGCAGATTGCCTACTACGAGGCGCTGGGCTGCGCGGGTCTTGAATGTTATGCTAAAACATTAAAACTAATCAGAAAACGCGGTATACCGGTTATTGCCGATATTAAAAGAGGCGATATTGCCGACACTGCAAGCCGTTATGCGAAAGCTCATTTTTACGGCGACTTTGAAGCGGACTTTGTTACATTAAATCCGTACATGGGCATGGACACCCTAACACCTTGGATAGAGGAGGTGGAGAAAACAAAAAAAGGCGCGTTTGTGCTTTTGCGCACCTCTAATCCGGGACGCGCCGATTTTGAATGTCAAAAATTGGAGAATGGAAAAAAGTTATACGAAACGTTAGGCGAAAGATTAAAAGCCCTAGCCGGAATTCACAAGGGAACATCCGGTTTTGGCTTGTTCGGCGCGGTGGTAGGCTGTACGGAAAAAAACGAAGCCGCCGCAATTAGAAAAGAATACGGCAACCTGTTTTTTTTGATACCGGGTTACGGCGCTCAAGGCGGCGGCGCGGCGGAGGTTTCACCATTACTGCACAACGACGGCTCCGGCGGAGTGGTAAATGCATCGCGCTCAATATTAAAAGCGTGGGAAAAAGCAGAAAAACAAATCATAACTTTGGAAGATGCGGCGGAAGCGGCGTATAACGCGGCGGTGAAAATGCGCGGCGAGATAAGAGATTATTTAGTGAGTAAGGAGTAAGGAGTAGTGAGTAGTCAAGAACTAAAATCAGAGAACTTAGAGCTTAGTGATGAAAAATAATAGTGGGAAAGAATATTTATCCGGCACGGTTATAAAGACCGGTAATTTAACCGGAGAGATTTTTTGGATAAATGTTTCGTGGGCGGGAACGCAGCCGCGTGCCGGACAATTTTTTTTAGTCAAACCAAAAACAAGCTCTGTTTTTTTGGCACGGCCATTGAGTACCGCGGCGTATAACGATGGGGTTGTACAATTTTTTGTTACGGTACGCGGAAAGGGAACTGAAGAAATTGCTTTGTTAAAAAAACATGATGAAATTTTATTGACCGGCCCATTAGGAAATTGTTGGAAAGATTTTTTGCCTGTTTCCGCAAAAAAAATCGCGTTGGTATCGGGTGGTGTGGGTATCGCGCCGATGGCTTGTTTTTCGGAGGAGCTTGACGGCTCAAATATAAAATTTGATTTTTTTGCCGGTTTTAAAAAACTAAACAAAGATGAATTGATTTCTATTGTTGGACGCATGATCTATTCCGGTAATGTATCGGTTATAACAGAAAACGGCGGTTCGGATAAAAGAGGATTTGTTACCGACTTTATAAAGCCTAAGGATTACGATGCCGTATATGCCTGCGGCCCGCAGCCGATGTTGAAAGCGTTATGCGATATGTGCGCCGCAGACGGCGTGCCTTGTTTTATCAGTATGGAAAAACGAATGGCTTGCGGCGTTGGAGCGTGTTTGGGCTGTACGGTAACAACAAAGCATGGCAACAAACGCTGTTGTGCGGACGGCTCCATATTTAACGCAGAGGACATTTGTTTTGAATAAAAAAAATACAGACAAAGTAAAACCGGATACAAGCGTAAACATAGCGGGAGTTCATTTTAAAAATCCTGTAATAGCGGCATCCGGGACATTCGGTTACGGAACAGAATATTCTGGATTGCTTGATGCAGGCAGCCTTGGCGGTATCTGCACAAAGGGGCTTACGCTTAACGCAAGGGCTGGTAACAGAGGAACAAGGCTCTGGGAAACGCCGTCTGGACTTTTAAATTCGATAGGACTTGAAAATCCCGGTATAACAGTTTTTATTAAGGAAAAATTACCGGCTTTGCAAAAATTGGGTACGGTGATAATTGCGAATTTGTCGGGCGGAAGCATAGAAGAATATGCGGAAGGCGCACAGCTTTTGGATAACAGCGGAATTGACATGATCGAACTAAACATTTCCTGTCCTAATGTAAAATCCGGCGGAATGGCTTTTGGGCTTGATCCGTCCGCCGCCGCGTCTGTTGTACACGCTGTACGAAAATCATCGGCAAAACCTCTTGTCGTAAAACTTTCGCCTAACGCGCCCGGCATAAAGACAATAGCAAAAACGTGCGCACAGGAAGGCGCGGATGCCCTATCCCTTGTAAATACTTTCGCAGGAATGGCTATTGACATAAAAAAAAGAAAACCTGTTTTTGAAAATATAATAGCGGGACTTTCGGGAGCGGCAATACGTCCTCTTGCGTTACGCGCAGTATGGGATGTATGCGGCGAAATAAATATTCCGGTAATAGGTTTGGGCGGCATAACATCCGCAAATGACGCTCTTGAATTTTTAATGGCGGGCGCGTCTGCTGTTGAAGTGGGTACCGCCGCGTTTGTTAATCCCGCCGCCATGATAGAAATAATAGGCGGCATAGAAAATTATATGATCGAAAATAAAATAAACAAACTTGCCGAATTAAAACTACGGTAATGATGATATGAATCTAAACTCACTCGTGGTTGGCGCGAAGGCACACAACGTTGTCTATGTGAGGCAGAGCCGCAAGGTGAGCAACCGCCTCGTCGGAGATGGTACCGTCAATCTCTAAAGTCATAACCGCCTGAAAACCCTTGTGCGGTCTTGATAACTTAAAGTTGCCTATATTGATTCCGGCAAACGCCATCTGGGTTGTAACGGAAGCTATCATGCCCGGAACATCCTTGTGCGGGATAATCAGGGTGTCGGCATTACCGGTAAACGCTGTCTCCATATCGTTTACATTTGTTATAAGAATATTGCCGCCGCCCACAGACGAGCCTTGCACGGCGCACTGCTTGCCGCTTTTCCCTGTCAGACGGAGCCTTGCCGTGTTCGGATGCGCACGGCTTAGTTTGATTTCGGTAATTACAAAATCCATACCCCGCTCTTTTGCCGTGGAAAAACTTGTCTTTATGCGCTCATCATCGGGATTCATACCCAGCAAACCCGCGACAATAGCCCTGTCGGTACCGTGTCCTCTGCCTGTCTTTGCGAATGAGCCTGAAAAACCTATTTCCGCCTTGGCTACATCCTCGCCTAAAATCTCGCGGCTTACCTTTCCTATTCGTACTGCGCCCGCAGTATGGGAGCTTGATGGACCTATCATCACAGGCCCTATAATATCAAAAATATTCATACCACTATTCTAATTACCATTACGTTTTGATACAATGAGTTATGACGTTTCAGTATTGGCATCCTCAAATTGAAAAAATGAGCCGTAGTGAGCTGTCCGTGTTGCAGCTTGACCGCTTGAAAGAAATGGTAGACAGGGCTTTAAAAACGCCGTTTTATAAAAAGAGGCTTTCGGCGTCCGGCATTAAAAGCAGCGATGATATAAAAACATTAGACGATATTAAGCGTATTCCGTTTACTACAAAACATGACCTGCGCGAGGCATTCCCATACGGAATGTTATCTATTCCTAAGGATGATGTTATCCGCCTCCATGCCTCGAGCGGCACTACCGGCATACCCACAACGATCTACTTCAACAGCGCCGATGTCGCCGCATGGACAGGCTATGTCGCGCGATCAATTTTTTCCACCGGTTGTACCCGTGCCGATGTTTTTCAAAACATGATAACCTACGGTCTTTTTACAGGCGGCTTGGGCTTTCACTACGGCGCGGAAGAAATCGGTATGATGGTAATACCTTCGGGATCGGGTAATACCACTAGGCAATTCCGTTTGATGCAGGATTTTGGTACAACGGTGTTACATGCAACGCCGAGTTTTTTGCTTCACGTTGAAAACAAAATGTGTGAGGAAGGAGTAGCCCGCAGCAGCATAAAATTAAAACGGGCATTCGCGGGTGCGGAGCCGTACTCCGAGGATACAAGGCGGCGTATCGAGGAACTTTTACAGATCGATGTTTTTAATTCCTACGGTCTTTCCGAGATGAACGGGCCGGGCGTCGCCTTTGAGTGTCAGTGCAAGAACGGAATGCATCTTTGGGAAGACGGGTTTTTTGCGGAGATCATAGACAGGGAAACTTTAGAGCCGCTGCCGGACGGCGAGAACGGAGAACTTGTTTTGACGATCCTATGCCGCGAAGCCACGCCTATACTGCGCTACCGGACGCGCGATTTAACATCATTCTATACCGAGCCTTGTCCCTGCGGCAGAACGCACCGCCGCATACGGCGCATAACGGGACGCAGCGATGATATGCTGATCATCAACGGCGTTAATATTTTCCCCAGCCAGATTGAGGAAGTTGTTATGTCGATAAAAGAAGTGGGCAATAACTACCTTATCGTTGTGGAAAAAGAAGGAGTCCTCGACAGGCTTACAGTAAAAATTGAAGTAGGAGCAAATATTTTTGTTGACGATGATTCGCGGGTTTTGAATGCGTTACGCGACAAGATAAGACGGAACCTGCAGTCCGCAATTACCGTAAATCCCCGTATAGAGCTGCTGCAAAGCGGCAGCCTACCCGTCTCGGAAGGGAAGGCTGTCCGTGTAACAGACTCAAGACCCAAGGACTGTTAGAAAATGTGTTAGAGAGAAGCCGAAAGGTCTTTTAGTCCCTGTTCTGTTTTGGAATCTCCTTTGTCCTTGTACACATTGGCTACATCTTTAAGAAAGGTTTTGATGTTGAGGCGTGCCAGAGGATCGTTAAGATTTTTATCAAGGCTGGGAACGGTGAGTTTCATACCGGGCGCTATTTTGTCAGGGTCGGCAACCGTCTCCGACGATGCAAGCATTATTACCGGAAAGTAAAAACCATTATCCGCACCGTACTGGCTTCTGGTGATTTTTACCAAAGTATCTCCCGATACCACAGTGTAAGTCTTTGCCCCGTCCAGGTTAAGACCGGTTTTGTACCTGCCGTAAACTTGGTTAAAAGCCCTGTCATAATCACCCGATGCACCGCCGCCTATCGTCTTGCAGGAAATTGCAAACGATGCAGTTAATAAAACTGCTAAAATAATACAAGTCTTTTTCATAGGTTACTCCTAAAATGAAAATATTGAAAATGTTGATAACACCCTAACACAGGAAAAGTGTTTTGGCTATGCACCCCGTACACCCTGCCGGAAAGTTACATTTCACGATAAACGCATAAGAGCCAAAAATCTGTATTAGATGTAAAATATTTACGATCGCAATCGGGCGATTTCTTCCCTAAGCCGTTCGATTTCCTGTTCCTTTTTTTGATTTTCAAGCCGTAACTGCTCGCGCTCGGCACTACCTGCGGAAAGTCCGCTTTCGCGGGCATCGGTCATCATAGCGCGGAGGTCGGCACGCCACATCGCTTTTTTCTCCGCTATCAT
>BNVA01000034.1 GCA_025997755.1 Spirochaetia bacterium
GCCCGTCTATAGTTAAAGCGCCTTTCAGATTGGTAAATACCTGTTTGTTTTGGGTATCAGCAGGGGCGCCGTTAGCAGTGCCCAGCACCAAATATCCACCCTTTGCCACATTCAGGGCTGTTACATTACCAGCCAAAACCACGGGTACGCAGTCCGGGCAGAAAGCCTGCCGCGCGGCTGGGAGCCTTGGTTTATCAACGCAAACGACGGCACCATCGAAGGGATCATAGCCAAGGAGCAGCCTTTTTCCGCCGTTCAATTCCACCCCGAAGGCTGTCCGGGTCCCCGCGATACGGAATACCTAATCGACAGGTTTTTAGGACAGGTTCGGGGGGCGTAGCGGCTTACCGCTTATACTTCATACTCTCAATTTTACTTTCACCGCGTGTAACATCAAACCAAAGTTCCTTACCGGCTTTCTCGCGAATGATCCGGTAGAAACCTTGCAGGTCGTTTACCGCCTCGCCGTTTACCGCCGTAATAATGTCGTTATGCAGAATGCCGATCACCGAAGCGGGACTCTTATCGATCACTTGAAGTACAAGCAAACCCTTTGCATCATCTTTGAGTTTCGCTTCTTTTCGTATTCTGTCCGAAATCGGCATAACAAAAAGACCAGGCCAGAGTTTGCCGTTTTCCGCAGCCACATCGTTATTACGCACCGCTATATTAATCGTAAGATCGACAGTTTCTTTTCCGCGTATCACACTGAATATGTGCTTTTCACCGGCTTTAAGGTCGCTCACCACCCGCGTAAGCTGCTTGGACGTGTGCATTTCCTTACCGTCAACTTTTACTATCAGGTCGCCGGGCTGCATACCGCCCTTAGCCGCCGGAGAATCCATAAACACGCCGGAGGCTATCGCTCCCTGCTTGCCCTCAAGCCCCAGAGCCTTGAGTATCTCGGCATCAGGCTCTAGCAAAGCGACCCCCAGCCAGCCGTCTTGAATTTGACCGTTGTTGATAAATTCGTCGATAGTCCGTTTGGCATTGTTAATCGGTATGGCAAAGCCAAGCCCCATCGATCCGCCGCCATTGCTGCTCGCTATCCACATATTTATACCGATAACCTCACCGCGAATGTTTACAAGCGCACCGCCGGAATTCCCCTGATTTATCGAGGCGTCTGTTTGTATAAAATCATTGATGTTTTCGCCGGGACCGCCCTGCCTGCCCACAGCGCTTACAATACCCATAGTTACCGACGACTCAAAACCAAGCGGGTTACCCACGGCTATAGCCCAGTCCCCCACATCAACATCATCGGAATCACCCAGTACCGCCAACGTGTACTTCGCCGCAGCCTCGAACTTCACCATAGCAAGATCGCGGCGGGCATCGCGCCCCACAATCTCCGCATCGTATTCTTTACCGTCAAATAGGGCAACTTTTATCTCGTCAACGGGTTTATTACCGTTATCGGTAACAACATGGTTATTTGTCAAAACATAGTAGGTATTCCTAACCTGCCGGACTATAATACCGGAACCTAAGCCTTGAGAGCGGAATTCGCGTTCATTTCCTTCTCCGTTTTGAGGTCCAAAGAAAAATTCAAACGGTATCCCGGGAAAACTCGGCGTCGTCTGCTTACGCACGGAAACTGTTTTTAGCTCCACAACGGCGGGCACCACCTTGTCCGATATTGAGCGGAATACAGTTTGTATACTTTCCGCTACGGCAAGGGCATCTTTTGGGACGCTAACCGCGCTTTCCTGTGCGCGGGCGCTGTTTTTAGACTGCGGACTTGTACAGGTAAACGACAAAAAAGCAAGAGAAAACCCGAAAATCGCGCCAATCAGCACAAGATTGAATATAAAAAAATGACGCGAGGATAATTTTTTTAAAAGCATATAGAAAGCTCCTTATAAATGTTTTTTAATAAAAAGATTTTATCCGTCTATAATAGCAAAAAAATGAGAAAAGATAATGGTTACAACCATAAAAACTATTTACGCAGATCTGATATTTTTTGTAGTTCTTTAGGGTTAAAAAGATTTCTGATATTTAGGATGATAAGATAGCCTTCTTTTTGACGAACAACGCCCTGAATGTACTCGGCGCCTATACCGCTCAACATCTGCGGAGGCGGCTGAATCTCGGTTTTTTCGATGGTAACAACCCGCGAAACACGGTCTATGATCACGCCCAGCTTCATACCATCAATATCCAAAATAACAAAACCCGATAAAAGCTCCTCCTCCTCCGAGATAACCGCTTTTTTTAGCGCAAAACGCTTGTGTAAATTGATAATTGGGATAATTTCACTGCGAAGATTGAAAAAACCCTCCACATAATAGGGAGCGTTCGGAATACTCCGCACCGCTTGAACGCGCACAATCTCCTTTACGTCAAGTATATTGACCCCGTAAAGCTCCTCTCCAAGTTGGAAGGTAACCATTTGTAATTGTTCAGCCATCTAATACCCCTTACGCCGTTACTATACCATAGCCAGCCGCAAGTTTTCAAGTGAGTAAAAACCCTACTGCCGCCTATCTACATCTTCAACAAGACTCCTTATTGTATCCCCTATATCCAGATTAAGAGCTATAGGCAGCATAAAATCATCGTTGTTTATAACAGTATTTTTTGCGTAAAAATCCACGCCCTCTTTTGATAAAAATACATCCGACACAAAGGTAAACGATCCGCTCAACACTGCGGCAAGCACCCAGAATGTGCCGTTTTCTTTCCAGTAATCCAGAAAACCTTCATAGATGGGCAAATCAAACCGGTTATTCCTGACTTTACCCACAGTCATAGTTCCCTCTATAAGACTCACAAAATCCAGCTTTTCAAGGTCAGGTTTTTCTTCTAGCAGCATAACCAAAAGATAACCGCCATTATAATTGGCAACCTTTGTCCCGTAATTTACGTCCTTATCTTTTATAATGATATTTTTATGAGGCTTCTCGTCAAACTGGCTCGTAAAAGTATCAAACGGAGATTTTCCGTCCTCGCCCGCGCATCCCGCAAAAAACATAACTAAAAGCGCCGCCGCCGTAATTTTACAGATTTTCATACACACAATATAACAAAAACCATATTTAACGGCTAGTAAAAAAGCAGGCGGGGGTTCACCTTTGGTATGGCTTCCTTGTTTTTTTTAAATAATGTGCTATGCTTATAGATAGAAGGAGGAGTTTATGCTGACGGACAACCATTTAAATTTAAAAAGCTCGCAGCTAGTCGTGTTTTTGCACGATGAAATTCCAGCCCCCCCCCCCCCCGCAAATTGTGAAAAATATCTAAGTAAACCAACAGCTTACACAAAAATCATCAATTTTTTCCCGTTACTTTTTTTCTGTAAATCAATTTTCCCGCATAAGGAGTGTGTTTATATGGCACGGCACACCTCCATGAATAATAATTTTCTTTTCTCGAAGATCGAAGATTTTACGGTTGTGTCGTGCCTTATAAGCACATTTAATGTGTTTTTAAAAAATATCTATGGAGGACTTATGAAAAAGAAATTAGTCTATGGTTTGATAGCGTTATTTGCGCTGTCATTTGTTTTCACAGGGTGCGACAACGGAACGACGGACACCGTATATGTCGGTGAGAACCTTGTGCCGGGTATTCCTATAACCACACAAGAGGGTCTTAACGCGGCACTTGCGCTTAAATCCGACTGGACGGCTTTAAATCCTCAAACCTACGCGGTTTACAGTAATGCCGATACGATTGACTATTTTGGCACAGCTAAATACAGCCCGACTGTTACGGCTCCCGGTGTTGAACCAACGCAAACAACTTCGATAGTGCCCGACGGCGTTATCCTTAACCTGTCCGGTCTGTTTAGAGTTGGCGGCACTACTGGTGGTGCTGGTACACTTGCCATAGGCGGCGAGGTCAATATCTGGAAAGGCGCCGAGATTATAGTGGGCACATACAGCTCGACGGTAGCCGGCACTAATGCAAACGGCACAATCGTAATCGGCGTCGCAACAGTCGATACTGAAGAGGTAACTATAATGCCCACAACAGGCGGTGCTACCAGAGCTATATACCCCAAGCGTAACGCCCGCGGTAGGCTGAATGTCTATGAAAACGGCGCTTTAACCACAAACGGTTTTGATGGCGGCACGCAGGATATGGTAGATGTAACGTTTGCCAGTGTTTATGCGTATAATACAAACGGTAGAGATCAAGGCACTTTTGTTGATGATAAAGGCGGCACCTCTGATTGGTTACTGAACCCTGAGACGCGGGCTGGCTATACTACTTTAAGTTCAAGTTCCAGCCCTGTTATAGGTGATGAGTATTCTGATATAAAGGGTAATATACCTATCAGGAATCAGATGGTTATAGCGGCTTTCAACGATGGCACAATAGCCGGTTCCGGTAAAGACAGCATCTCTGAGGGTGATTCTAGCATACTGATTGCTCCGACCGAGGCACGGCTTGTGCTTGCGGCAAACAGCTATTTTAACATAGGCGGTACAGCTACTAATAGTTTTCTTAGATTACCCGGCAGTTCGGAGGATTCCAAGAATATTGCCAACGGTTTGTTTAAAACCAACCTGATATACCCATCTACTTCAGTCAACCTAGCGAATTTTACGGTACGCAAAGGTACAACGGCTTATGTAGCGGGAGAACTTACCGGTCATCTTGCCGTATATGGTAAACTGATTGCCGGAACAGGCTCGCATAACGGTAATATTAGAGCCGCCCAATTAAATGAGAATCTCCTTACTATTACAGTAGGTCCTGAGGGTTATCTTGACGCGACCGGCGTCAACGAAGAGACAGGTGCAGAAAACGATGTAAGACCCTATATTGATCAGGAGAATCAGTTTAACCATATTACAAGCCTTGTAGTTGAAGCGAATAATTTAAGCTACGGCAGGTTTATAGCTAATGGCGCTGGGGTTAGGTTTACCAGTCTTAAAGAGCTGGAAATTGAAGGTCATGCCGAAATTAACCAGGGAAAATTCCCGGCACTTGAGAAACTTACAGTAAAAGGCAATAACTCACTTTATACCGGCGGCGGCGCTGGTACCATTGCAGCCGGATCTCAGACAACGCAGTTCTGGGCTCTAAAAACTTTGGTTGTAGAAGGCTACTACAACGCGGGTACTGGAACTGACTTTACGGAAAGAGGTCCGCTTGGTGTGCCTACCAGTAGCGCTGGTAATGAAGCGCTTACCAGCCTTACAATAGGAAACGGCGGCTATCTTAAGGCAGATGGCACCGACCTAACTGCTTCAGGCGAGGGACTTTTATCGAACTTTAACAACGTTGGAGCTTTAAGCGTTTCGGGTCCTGTGCCCCAAGCATACGTCAGGGTATTTGGTCCCAAGCGCGCTGCATTCCCCGACGGGTATCCGGGTACAGGCGGCACAACCGCTATAACCACAGCACCCGGTACTGGAACACAGGCTGTATATCCCGATCAGAGAAGCGGATTTGGCGTACTAATTTCAAATTCGGCGCAATTTGGGAAGCTAGGCTCAGGTGCAACGCTGTCGCCAATAGGCGGTTTTGTTCAGTTGGACAATGCGGGAGCTTTATCAAACCTCGAAACACTTACAGTAAACGGCGGCGTTTTCAAATCTGAGAATGCGACACTTTCTAATCTTAAAACTGTTGCTATAAACGGAAAAGGCTATATTTACAGCGGTAAGGCGTCTTTCAGCGTTGCCTCCGGTAATGCAACAGGCGACGGTACTCTTGACTTAACCGGAAATACTAATGCTAAGTCTAGTATTAACATATTGGCTGGTTCAGGGGCGATTACGAAAGTTATAGGGACACCTTCAGGCAGTCCTATAGTCATTACAGAAGTTGATATAGCCGGAACTACCGCGGGTACTTGGACTACAGGTAACACCACTATAGGCGACGGCGGTAAAATAGTTTTGGGTAATGATTGGACAAGTACAACGGAAGGTGTAGTGCAAACCGGTAATACTTTGAAAATTGAAAAAAACGGTAGCTTGACCGTAAGTAGGGATGCCCTCCTGGATGTTAAAGATACCGGTAAGATTACTATAGAAAAAGGCGGCGCTTTGAATATTTCAGGCGGCACCGTAACACTTTCAGGCGGTACTACAAACCTTACCATCGGAGGATCGGGCAGCGATAAAGGTGTACTTACCATTTCCGGTGCTAATAGCGTATTTGATGCCGGTACTGCATATGTGGTTATCGACGGCGGCAAAGTCGAACTAGTTAATAATGTTCCTATTGCCAATGTGAACTTAGGCGGTAATGTAACATTAACCGGCGGCGCTATTCTTGACGGTATTGGTGCTATTGGAAATGACTTATCATGGCTTGGAACAGCATCGACCGTAACTGTAACCGGGAAAGCTACTATTAAGGGTAAGCCTAATAAAACGGTATGGGTTGCAGCAGATGACTATACCGCACCGTCAGGAGAAAGTGTGTTTATTAGATTACCTGTGACAGGCGGTAGTGTAACAATAACAGATGGCGGCGGAACAGCAGGAACAATAAACATTGGTAATGTAGCACTAGTTGGGGCATTGTCGTCTGTTGATGGACCGGCAACGCTTATCATTTCGGGACCTGTAAACGTTACAGGAAACACGACTTTGGGCGGAACTGCGACGGCAGGTTCTATTGCTAGTGGTGGTATCATAAACGGTGGGACAGGTGCTCAACTTGACCTTAAAAAAGACCTTAATATAGGTGGTGGTTCTAATACCTTTTACTCGGCTATAGGGGGAACACTAATAACAGGCGGAACAATCACTGCTGGCAATTACATTTGGGCTGACATTGGTGGTAGTGGTAGTGGACCTTATGGATGGTATAAATAAGCACACTCAAAATAAGCAGCATTAGCTAACTTATTGTTACAACAACCCCCGTAGGTGTCCGCACCTGCGGGGGTTTCTTTTTTAAAATAAAATTTCGCATATAATACAAGCGCCGCGAACATTTACACCGTAATATCTAGTAGTACCATGGATTTTTGGTATAATATGAATATGTTACGGAGGTAGTATATGGCACGGGTAATGAAACAACCACAAATGGGACTTACCTTTGAGAAAGTCTGGGCGGCGCTAATGGAATCGCGAGAAAGAATGGAACTTGCGCATGAACGCATGGAACTCGAACATGAGGAAACAGAAAAAGAGCTGAAAGAAACAGGAAAATACCTAAAAGAAATGGGCGAACGGGTGGACAGGATGTGCGAAAGAGTTGATCGCGTAACCGCAAATGTCGGCGGAATTAACCGCTCGCTTGGGGAACTTATCGAAACACTAATCGCCGCCAGATTGTGGGAAAAATTTGACGCCTACCCATATAATCTTAAACGTGCATACCAGCGTGTCCCCCTGTTTGATGAAAATAACCGCATACGTTCCGACATAGATATTTTGCTTGCAAACGGCGAGTATGCTATGGCTGTGGAAGTAAAGGCATCTTTACATAGAGAAGACGATGTTGACTATCATCTAAAGCGAATGGAACTTATACTAAAATATCCGCCTGCCGAATGTAAGGGTAAAATATTGCTTGGAGCAATGGCAGGCGGTATTGTGAAGGCGGAAATACGGGATCGCGCACATAGCGCCGGTTTTTTTGTGTTGGAATTAACAGGCGAATCCGTTAGTCTTGCAGAACCTCCTGCCGGATTCATTCCCCGTCAATGGTAAAGCCTTGGGTATAATATGAATATGTTACGGAGGTAGTATATGGCACGGGTAATGAAACAACCGCAAATGGGACTTACCTTTGAGAAAGTCTGGGCGGCGCTAATGGAATCGCGAGAAAGAATGGAACTTGCGCATGAGGAAACAGAAAAATACCTAAAAGAAATGGGCGAACGGGTGGACAGGATGTGCGAAAGAGTTGATCGCGTAACCGCAAATGTCGGCGGAATTAACCGCTCGCTTGGAGAACTCATAGAAACACTAATCGCCGCAAGATTGTGGGAAAAATTTGACGCCTACCCATATAATCTTAAACGTGCATACCAGCGTGTCCCCTTGTTTGATGAAAATAACCGTATTCTTACCGACATAGATATTTTGCTCTTAAACGGCGAGTATGTTATGGCTGTGGAAGTAAAGCGTGAATTAGATGACACAAGAGATGTAGACCGACATTTAAAACGAATGGAACAGATACTAAAATATCCGCCTGATCAATGTAAAGGAAAAATACTTATCGGAGCAATGGCAGGCGGTATTGTTGATCCCGCTGCAAAAGAGTATGCCCACAGAGCCGGTTTTTTTGTATTGGAATTAACAGGCGAATCCGTTAGTCTTGCAGAACCTCCTGCCGGATTTATTCCACGCCAATGGTAAAACTTTTGGTATAATATAAATATGTTACGGAGGTAGTATATGGCACGGGTAATGAAACAACCGCAAATGGGACTTACCTTTGAGAAAGTCTGGGCGGCGCTAATGGAATCGCGAGAAAGAATGGAACTTGCGCATGAACGCATGGAACTCGAACATGAGGAAACAGGAAAATACCTAAAAGAAATGGGCGAACGGGTGGACAGGATGTGCGAAAGAGTTGATCGCGTAACCGCAAATGTCGGCGGAATTAACCGCTCGCTTGGGGAACTCATAGAAACGCTAATCGCCGCAAGATTGTGGGAAAAATTTGACGCCTACCCATATAATCTTAAACGTGCATACCAGCGTCTCCCCCTGTTTGATGAAAATAACCGTATTCTTAGCGACATAGATATTTTGCTCTTAAACGGCGAGTATGTTATGGCTGTGGAAGTAAAGCGTGAATTGGATGACACAAGAGATGTAGACCGACATTTAAAACGAATGGAACAGATACTAAAATATCCTCCAGCCGACTGTAAGGGTAAAATATTGCTTGGAGCAATGGCAGGCGGTATTGTTGATCCCGCTGCAAAAGAGTATGCCCACAGAGCCGGTTTTTTTGTATTGGAATTAACAGGCGAATCCGTTAGTCTTGCAGAACCTCCTGCCGGATTCATTCCCCGTCAATGGTAAAGCCTTGGGAATTTTTACCCCTGCAAAACCTTTGCCGCGAATTCACCTTCTTTTGGGCGTATGGTAAGCAGATCGCCTGAATGAACTTCGCCTGCGGAGCGTATGATTTTTCCTGTGGCGGCATTTACCACGACAGAGAACCCCCGATCCAAAACTGCTAGAGGGCTTGCCGATTCAAGTGTGGCGTAGGCAAGCTCTATGCGCCGGCGGAATTCGGTTGTGCGTTCTTTTGCGTTTTCCAACAAGGCTTCTTTCGCGTCGTCAAAACGCAGTAGGCGCGGCTGTAGTATGGCGCGGAAACGCTGTTCAAGGTTGTCAATTTTAAAGGGTTTTATCAAAAGCATCGCCCGTTCGACCCTTGCGCGTATGCCGTTACACATATCGGCTCTAAATGAACGTATCGCGGTTAATGTTTCCACACGGTTTTCGCTTACAAGCTCCGCCGCCGCCGACGGTGTGGGAGCGCGCAGATCGCTTGCAAAATCGCAGAGCGCAAAGTCTATCTCGTGTCCCACGGCGCTTATCACCGGAATTTTTGAGGCGGCAACGGCGCGTACCACAATCTCCTCGGAAAACGGCAGCAGGTCTTCAAGCGAGCCGCCGCCCCGCCCTACGATCATCACATCGGCAATGTTCCATTGGTTTGCCTGTTCAATCCGGCGTGCAATGATAGGCGCGGCGTCCGCACCCTGCACCGGAGCCGGAAGAACAATAACACGCAACCCCGAGGCGCGCCGGCTTAGAATGTTCAAAATATCGTGAATCGCCGCTCCGGTAGGGGAGCTTACCACGGCTACAGTTTCCGGAAAGCGGGGAATGGCGCGCTTACGATCCTTGTCGAATAAGCCTTCCTCCGCCAAAATCCGTTTTCGCCGTTCCAGCATGGCAAGAATGTCGCCTTCACCGGCAAGCTCCATACGCTCGCAGATCATCTGGTAGCTTCCGCGCAGAGCGTAGACGGAAATACGCCCGCTCACTTTTACAAGGTTTCCGTCTTTCGGGGCAAACCCCAAACCGCGAAGGCTGTTTTTAAACATCACGCCGGAGAGCGCGGCTTGGGCATCCTTCAACGTAAAATAAAAATGTCCGGTACTGGACGGCTTGCAGTTGGAAAGCTCACCTTCCACAGAAACCTTGCTGAACCCCTCCTCAAGAGAGCGTTTTATAAGTTCAGTTATCTCCGATACCGAATATTTTTTTTCATCCACAGTTTATGGTATCATTTCTGAGCTCTCTAACCTACCCTCGCTACCTGATTGATTAAGGTACCCAGCATAGAGTCGCCGGATTGAATCACTTTTTGGTTTGCCTCGTAGGCGCGGTTTACCTCGATAAGATGCACCATCTCCAGCACCGGATCGACATTCGATGCTTCGGCAAAACCCTGAACGACACGCGGACGTACATCAAGCTCCATAAGCTGAGCCTCGCCGGAGGTGTCGGTCGAACGGTAAAGGTTAGACCCCTGTTTTTCAAGAAAGCGGTCAATATCAAAATCAACAATTTTTAATGTATCCAAAAGAACCGTATCGTCCCAAGTATTGCGCTCGCGATCAACAAGCTCATCGTCGGCATAATCAGCGTTAATCCAAACATTTCCGGCTTTATCAACTTGAAAATTATTCGCCTTAACCCTTAAACGGCCGTTTTCACCAAGCACAGGGTAACCCTCTTTTGTTTCAAGAAAACCCTCCTTGCCAAGCACAAAAGTCCCGTTACGAGTGTAACGCTCCCCATAAGGCGTTTCAACGGCAAAAAAACCCTTACCGTCAAGCGCCATATCAAAATCGCTGCCCGTCTCTTTCATCGCGCCCTGCTGAAAATCCGTCCAAAGTTCGTTAAACTCCACCCCCGTCCCCAGCTTGCCGATTATCGGCGCAACATCCGCGGAGCCAAAAGGATGCCTGTAAACCCCATCGTCCTCCATGCGCCGCATCAGCATTTCAGGAAACGCCTTGTGAATGGTAACATCCTTCTTGTAGCCGTCGGTATCAACATTCGATAAATTATTCGACGCCGCATCAAGCCGCCACTGCTGCGCCCTCATACCGCTCGCACCCGTAAACCAAGTCCTTATCATAAAACCTCCCAAATTCTTTACTAGGTTTTAAGGGGGTTCACCCCCTGCGCTCCATAAACCGCTGCGCGGTGTTATTACGCTACCCCCGCATTTTTCGCGTATAGTTAATGTATCGGAAAAAAGAGAAGGCGGAATTATCGAAAAATTGGAGAATATACCGTCTTACCACACAATCTCCCGTTGCCCTAAAATAATTACCTTGTGAATTTTGAATATTTGAGGTAATTTCAATGTATGATAACGATTGAACAAACGGTCGCGGTGCCGGAAAACCGACATGTTAATTTTGACGTTACACTGCCAGATACATTTCCGACCGGACAGGTTAGAGTTGCAGTAAACTTTATGCCGGAGAATGGTGCATCGAAGTCCGACCCTGTACTGGAAAAAGTACTTGAAGAAGGCAAAAAAATATGGACATATAATGACACACACCCCGAAGAAGTTTCTAAAGCTGTTAACGCTATTCGTGGTTGCCTGAAAGGTAGCAACGCTTTTGGCGGTCTTGACGGTGTTATGTACCAACGTCAAATTCGTGATGAGTGGGAAGACCGGCTTGTAAAAATGGGACTGTCCAACAATGCGGATTGAAGAATTATTTATCCCCAAAATGACCGAATCAATCGAAGAAGAAACCATACAAATCCGCCGACAAACAAAACTCAAACTGCCTGATGCAATAATCGCGGCTACTGCAATAATGTTAAACGCAGAACTTGTAACTACTGATGAGCATTTTTTGGGATGCAAGTATCCAAAATTGCAAGTGATGGCAGTGGCGTAACTGATTGAAGTTGCAAAGCCGCGTAAGCCCCTATTTTCACCTGCCCCTTACAATTACAAAAAGTGCAGAGCTATTTAAGGTTTTGAAGACTGGTTTCTGCCAAGCAAAGACGAGCTTGACCTCATGTATAGAAATCTAAAGGCGAAAGGTTTGGGCGAATTGAGCGGTTGGTACTAGTCTTCGTCGCAGTACTATAGTAATTCCTTCGCATGGAATCAGAATTTCAGTGATGGCATACAGTACGGCGACTTCTACAACAAGAACAGTGCAAGTTGTGTCAGGGCTATGCGGGATTTTTAGCCATTTAACCATTTGTATTTACCGCAAAAGAAAACGGTGTGGATGTATTAAAAGAGGAATATAAACCTATTGAGTACGGAATGGAAGAATATGGATACGGGTTTTATGTATATCTATGGTAACAAGGGCACCTTGCTCAATTTCGTTTTTCAAATTGACGAGTGCGTTATAAACAGCTTCAAGGAGTTTTTCAGGACGGGCATCGGCGGCGCGAATCTGAATAACGCTAGGCGCGGTTGCTTTGGTAAGGCTAAGAATATCGCCAAAATCCAAATCCCGCGTGAGTATAGTGTAGTCCTGCGCTTTTGCATAGGACATAATCTCAATATCCTGGGCATTGGCTTCCCCTATGGTATTCCAATGTACTGCGGGAATGTCTCGCTGAGAAAGCATACCCGCCCAACGAAAGGCAAGATTCATATCAACAAGGATTTTCATGGGATATTACATGCCAACAAGGTCAATTTCGCGGCCTTCCGCGAGCCACGCGGCGTATTGCATAGCCTGCAGAATATCTTCGCGTTCAAGCCACGGATAATCCACAAGAAGCTCATCAATAGTTTCACCGGAACCAAGCTGGGAAAGTATTACTCCAACTGTTGTTCTCATTCCCCTGATGCAGGGTTTGCCGCCCATAACAAGCGGATCTGCGGTAATACGGTCGAATATATCAACAATGGTAAGTGCCGGTATGGATTCTCTCGTCTGTTGCAGTGTGTTCATAAGCCAAGTATGACACAAACCAAAAAATGGTACAAGGAGTGTACAAGATGAGAAAGTTTATATTTATTTTTACGTTTGTAGTTTTGTGTGCAAATTCTTATGCCCAATCCGCAGACCCATTCACCAAAGCCCACTGGCAGGGACGCATAAATTACAAAGACACAAGCGGCGTACAACACAGCGATCTCTACGAACTAATCCTTGTACTAAACGGCACCTGCATTGTTACCGTAACAACAAAAGAAAACGGCGAGGAAGTCTTTCAAGACGGCGATGGGATGTGGTCATTCGATGAAAACTTTTTTCGTATCGAGTGTGATTTTATCGATCCGGTTATTGAGCGGCTGCCGTCAATAAACTTGGTCAGCGTCTATCAATTTGACGCGCTCAAAAACCGTTTTACGTTGTTGGTAAAACCGTATCCGGACGCAAAGAACAACATGAAAGTGTCGTTTAACAAAGTTGATGATTGACGTTGTAAAGCAGAAATGTTTTGCGGCTCATCATAGAAGGATTGTATTGATTCTTCATAAACAATAACGCTAAGGGGACATATAGGGAGAAAACCACGAATGTGGGGAGTTTATCATCCAATCAGTGGAGTTTATACGATATGTACGGCAACGTATTGGAGTGGTGTTGGGACTGGTACGGCGGCTACCGCATGGCGGAGCAGACCGATCCTGCGGGTGCTGCTTCGGGGTCTAGCTGCGTGTATCGTGGCGGTAGTTGGTACAGGGGCGCCTCGTACTTGCGGGCGGCGAAGCGGAACGGCGACGATCCGAATATCTGGGACAGCAACATCGGGTTTCGTCTTGTTCGCCCATGAGTTCTGCCATAGATGTTTTAAAAAGGAAAAGTCCAATTATTGTTTTATCTATAGTATGGTTGTGCGCTACCCCGCATTTTTCGTGTATAGTTATGTATCGGAAAAAATAGAAGGCGGAATTATAAAAGATTTTCCTCCACCGCCTGAACAACTGATAAGGAAACAGCCAAAAATAAAAATTACAATTACATTAAATAGTCAAAGTGTTGATTTTTATAAAAACTATGCAGAAAAAACAACTTGAAATATCAAAATATGATAAATGAAGGTCTTGACGCATACGCACAAAAATGTCTGTAAACCTTTTGTCGTTAAACGCAATTTTTTCGTACCAACTTTGTAGTCTAGGATGTCCTCCACGATACCCGGAATATTTATTTTTTATTAGGAAGTTAAAAAACATTCGAAAAATATTATTTTGTTATTGACAAGGTATTAAGGTTATAGTATAATAGTTCCATATTTTTTGGAGGGTAAAAAATGGAAATTGATGCAGGTGCGCTAAAACTGAAGGGTTTTTTTCAGCAGGTAGAAAACAATAAATTTTCTCTAAGATTGTGTATGTCCGGCGGAACAATGGACACAAAGCTTTTAAAAAAAGCCATAGAAATTGCTGAAAAATACGGTGATTCTGTAATACACCTTACATCCCGCCAGCAGATTGAAATCCCCTTTATTTCTGACGCCAATATTGAGGCTGTTCAAAAAATAATAGCTGATGCGGGAATTAACACATTTATTGGAGGTGCAAGGGTCAGAACGGTATTAGCCTGTTTGGGAGCTTCGGTTTGTAAATTTGGTCAAATTGAAACTAGTGTACTTGCGAGGGAAATACACAAAATATATTTTGGGCAGGAACTACCTGCAAAATTGAAAATAGCAATAACAGGATGTAAAAATAACTGTGTTAAGGTTGAGGCAAACGATATTGGCATAAGAGGGGTGGATCATGGATATTTATTCTATTTTGGTGGTTGTTTTGGGCGTGAAATAAGAAT
>BNVA01000035.1 GCA_025997755.1 Spirochaetia bacterium
TCTTCCGCTTCCCCTTAAAAAGCTATGTGGTTACAAGCCCTTTCGGTATAAGGCAGAGTCCTATAAGCGGCAAAACTTCGGTTCATAACGGAATGGATCTTGCCGCTCCGACCGGTACGCCTGTTTACGCAGCAAGAGACGGCACGGTAAGCGAAACCGGACAAAATTCAGTATATGGGAAATACATAATCATCTCTCACGATGGAAACTGGTCAAGCCTCTATGGTCATCTCTGGAGTTTAATTGGATAATTTCCGGCAGTGTGCCGCCGGTTTCCCCTTGTGCCGGACAAAAAACCGGTACAACAAAAAAGATGAGAAAGTTTAGCCACGAACCACACAAAAACCACGAATATTTTAATTTTTTTTGTAATTTTTTCGTGTGGTTAGTATTATTCGTGGTTGATTCTCTTATATTTTTATTAAGATGCATAAAATAAAAAAGCCAAGCATCAAGACTTGGCTTTTAAAGGAAAGATAAACGCTCTAACTAGACTTCCTTGATTGCTTCCGTGGGGCAGGCATCCGCGCAAGTGCCGCAGTCCTTACATTTTTTAGGATCAATCCAACGTTTGTCGTCCTTTTCGATGATTGCACTTTCCGGACATTCCTCGTCGCAGGTGCCGCAATTTACACAATCGTCCGTTACCGTATAAGCCATATATATACCTCTCTTGATAAAAGTTTCGCTATCCTACCATGTGCCAAATAATATGGTCAAGAGATATTTTTACATTTCAGCAGTTCCCTGCAGGCTAATTAGAATACACGCCGATTATTCCTATGTCGCTCCAATGCGTAGAGTAGGACGACAAGCCGCCGGATGCTTCTTCCCAGATGTTTTGTAATGCATAAGTTCTTTCGCGCGAAGTTATTCTGCCGGAAACAGCCATTTGAGAAAGAATTGTTTCGTCCCGCGAAAAGGCAATATGCTGGTTGTCCATGCTTCCAAAATAAAAATCGCGGTGGTCTTCCCGCAGACTGAATGCAGGCGGCGCGGCTCCAAAACCTAAAGCCGGATCTACGGGTACGCTTCCTAAACTATCTACCCAGAATTCAACCCAATAATGAGGTATGGATTGACGTCCGTTGTCCACAAGCGCGCCTGCCGCAGGAACTGAGGGAATACCGGAGGCGCGGCACAAAGCACAGTATAACAGCGCCGCCTGATATGAGTCGGCGGTTTTTGAAAGCATTGCGTCTAACGCCCCGCCGCTTTGGGGTTCGGCAGTTATTTTAAATTGATTCAGCATTGCAAGATAAATGTCGCGGGCTTTTTGATAGGGATTTGTTGTTTTGCTTATGGAACCGGCAAATTCTTTTATTTCGGCATTGTCCGACGGTATCAATGCTGAGGGCAGCAGCCATGTTTTAACCACATTGCTTGTGCTGCGCTTAACGGATTCCGCATCAACGCTTACCGATGTTGAGTAAACATCAACAAGATAAGAAACAGAAATTTGCCTTGCAAATTTATTTTCAATTCCCGTCAGGCGAAAAAGAGATGCCCCCCTGTAATTAGGGATAAAGGCATTTACATTGCTGCTTAACAGTTCTTTGTTGATCTGCGATGCGCTGCTAAGCGGCTTAGGCATCCAGAGGTAAAGCGTGTTAGGAGTATCGGCTTTATCTACGCGTACATCGACGGAATATACAATCGAATATGTTTTTTTATTGTTAATTGTTTTTGTTCCCGGTTTTGGAGAAACTTCAAAAACAACGGCGTTACTCACAGTTGAACCGTTGTGAACTTCAATCAAACCGCTTGAGGCTCCGTCGGGAACGTATACCTTAATTTCGGATTCTTCCCATGATTCATAATTGTTGTCCCCCGCGTTTGCGGAAATTAAAAGAGGTCTGCCGTCGTCATGCGCTTGAGATGATTTTTCTGCGCTCCAGCTAAAAAAGACGGCATTGTTATCTTCTTTTTTTCCAAAGCCGTTTCCGCTTATGGTTATAAGTTGTCCTATTGCCGCAGAGGAAGGGCTAATCTGACGTATAACGGGGTTGTTGTTTGCCGTCTTGCCGGAAAACTCAGGCATGGCATCTTTTATGGAAAAAAGCACGGGGTTGCTTTTTTGATTTTCTTTATTAACGTAAATCAAACCGGATTCGCCAAAGTCCGGCACAACAACTACTATCGCGTTATCAGACCATTTTCTGTATGATGATCGTGTAGGGATAACGCCGCCTATTGTTACAAATGATTCATCCTGAACATCGCCAAAATCCTCGCCCATAATTGTCAGTATTTGACCGGTCATCCCTATATGCGGATCGATAGCGGTGATATGAGGTTTTGCCCCGGAACAGGACATCAACGAACAGACCGTAAACATAGATGCAAAAACAAAAAGTAAAATCGTATGTGTACTGCGCATATTATTAAAAGTCAACAAGTTAGTCAATTTGTTATTTCAGTTCGGCTTCAATAAACGCAACCAGACGGGACAGCACCTTTTCACGATCAAGCGGTTTGACAATAAAGCCTTTAGCGCCCATCAACATGGCTTTTCTCACGGCATCTTCTTTTCCAAGAGCGCTTATCATAATTACATTGGCGTTGCTGTCAAATTTAAGAATCTCTCCCAATGCGGAAATGCCATCCATAAGTGGCATTGTTATATCCATGGTAACAAGATCGATATTGGGGTATAGCTCTTTGTAGCGCAACATAGCCTCATTTCCATTGTTTGCAGTACCTGCCAGTGCAAAACCTGCCGAAGCTAAAATTTTTGTAAGCTGTTTTACAATGAATATAGAGTCATCAACGATCAATACCCGATACCCTGTTCCTTCAGGTTTTCGTCCTTCCGGCTCTTTGCTCCTATAACTGGTATCTCCAAGAATTTTTAGTGCCAGCTTTTCATCTTCAGTCGTCATGCTGTTATTCTAATTCTTTTCAGGGATATTATTCAAGTTTTAGTTAAATGCCCCACAGGCAGTTTTCTAACTACGATAGGGCATTCAAGCTCATCACTTGATCTACCGGCAATGCGAAAATCACACCGGCGGCTTTTGAGGAAGCGCCAAAATCTGCGCTTACCGCCTGCATGATGGGGGCGCTTTTATCTTTATCCGCCAGAATAATGATCATTTCTTTTTCATCCTGTACAGAAATCTTAAAGAACTTTTTCATGATCTCCTGCGAAATACCGCGCGCGTTGATTACTGTGCCGCCGCGCGCCCCTGCCTTGCGGGCTTCCGCCATAAAGGCATCACTATTTCCTCTGTTTAATATAGAGATTATCATCTCGTTTTTTACTTCAATACCTTTCATCGCCTTATCCTCCTCCGGTTGATTTTCCTGTTTTGACTGCTCTATGCTCTCCTCGAACATATTAAAAATACGTGCGCTTACGCCGCCTAGCGGTATCGAAAAGGCGATACCTGCGCCGACACTTCTTGCCCCAAGTGTATGCCGAACTGTCTGAATAATGCGCGGCGTCTCAGTGCTCTGCACAAGGCTTATGAACACGGCTTTTTCTGTCGCGCCTATGCCCAAAAGATCGATTATTTCCGAGCTTGCAGTACCTGAACCTTTGCTTACAAAACTTAACAGACAGTTTTCTTTGGAAAAAACCTCAGACACCACTTTTAATTTATCCCAATCTAAAATGAGTAAAAGCGCTTTCAAACGAATCCGATCTTCTGTTGCCGTTATTGTTTTAGCCATAGAAATAAGCCTCCTCGAATACAATCACATCGCTCTCGCTCACGCTGGTTTCCGTAGTATCTGCCGTAGCAAATTGTTTACGGTAGATTAGTCCTAAAAACTGGACAACGACCAATGGCGTCATCGCCACCATAGCCACAATGCCAAACGCATCGTCCATGTGTCCGGCTGACGCACAAACGCCGATGGCAAAGGGCAATAGGAATGTGCTTGTCATGGGCCCGGAACATACGCCGCCTGAGTCAAAGGCTATACCGGTAAAAATCGGCGGAACAAAAAATGTAAGTACAAGTGCAAATACATAGCCGGGAACTAGAATGTATAAAATGCTGATGTTAAAAAGTATACGCACCATAGCGATGCCCAGAGCCAGCGACATACCGATAGCAAGCGCCTTTGCCATAACTTTTTGGGTGATAGCGCCCTGCGATACATCTTCAACCTGCTTGTTTAAAACGTGTACGGCGGGTTCGGCGGCGACAATGAAGTAGCCGATGATCATAGCAAGAGGTATCAGCAGCCACTTGGATTCAAAAGGCAGCCAAGCGATAAGCGGCGACGCGCCAAGATCGCTGCCAAATAGGCTTCCCACAGGAATAAAGCCTACATCCACGCCGGTAAGGAATACCACTAGTCCTATAAATGTGTAGATAAAGCCTATTATTATCCTTGCAAGCTGACGCCTGTGGAAACGCCGCGTAATCAACTGGAATACGAAAAAGAACACAAGTATTGCAGCCAATGCCGTTCCCACATCTTTTATTGTTGAGGGGAATTCCTCGACAAATGCCTTTATCACATCGCGGTCTGTGTAACTTGCAATAGCGGCTATCTTTTCTTTTTCCAAGCTATTCGCCGGTACATCGAAGATTTGCAGTGCCACGCCGAGTATCATTACCGACAGTATAGGGCCTATGCTGCACAGTGCAACAAAACCGAAGCTGTCGCTCTTGGCGCTTTTATCGCCGCGAAGGGATGCGACACCAACACACATTGCCAGCATAAACGGAACTGTAATCGGACCGGTGGTTACGCCGCCTGAGTCGAAGGAAACGGGGACAAATGCCGTATTACCATTGCTCACCATGTAGAAGGCAAGAGCGAAGGTGACGGCATAGAAAAACAACAGGAAGAAGCGCAGCGGCACTCCGATAATTACACGCAATACCGCTACTGCCATAAAAATGCCGACTCCCAAACCTACCGTAACAATTAGTGCCCAAATGGACTGCCCTTTTTCTGCAAGCGCATCGGCAAGCTGTAATGCCAACACCATCAGGTCAGGCTCTGCAATGGTTATGATAACGCCCATCAAAAAGCTAATGCCCAGCGCCAATAGAATGTTCTGTCCTTTTGTCAACTGCGCTCCGATACCTTCGCCCATCGGCATCATTGCCATATCGGCGCCTAGGGTAAAGAACCCCATACCGATGATGAGCAGCGCCGCGCCAACCATAAACATTACAATAATGCCTGCGGACATAGGCACAAAGATAATGCTTGCGATGATCACTATCGTTGTGATTGGAAGCACTGATGAAAATGCCTCTTTAATCTTTTCTTGTAAAACTTTGTTCATCCTACCTCCAATACTTTAGTTATAACCTTAGCCTATGTTTTTAAATAGCTCCGCCATTTCCAAAGCGGAGACCATGGCATCCCAGCCCCTGTTCCCCGCCTTGGTTCCCGCCCGTTCCACCGCCTGCTCAATTGTGTCCGTAGTCAAGACCCCGTAGATCACCGGCACCCCCGATGCCATTGACGCTTGGGCGATCCCTTTGGAGGTCTCGGCGGCTACATAGTCAAAGTGAGGGGTCGAGCCACGTATAACCGCACCCATGCAGATCACCGCGTCGTATCGCCCCTGTTTAGCCAGCTTCGCCGCAGTCAGTGGAATCTCGAAGGCTCCGGGCACCCTTACCACCGTCAGATCTTCCTCTACGCCGCCGTGGCGGGCAAAGCAATCCAATGCCCCGTCCAACAGACGCGCAGTGATAAAATCGTTAAACCGGCTCACCACCAGGGCGAACCGTTTACCCGTTCCGTTCAACGTACCAATAATTTCTTTATACATACTGTACTCCTCTATACATATTCTAAATGATGTCCGAACCGGACCTTTTTCGCTTTTAGATAGCTTCTGTTTTCTTCCCCCGGGCGGACTTCCACAGGCACCCTCGCTTTAATGGTGATCCCCGCCGCACTCAGGGCATCTACCTTGGCGGGGTTGTTGGTCATAAGACGTATCCCCGATATGCACAGGTCTCGCAGTATCGCTGCTGCAACGGCGTAGTCCCGCTCGTCCGGCCCATGCCCCAGTTCAATGTTGGCGTCCACCGTGTCCATCCCCGTATCCTGCAGGGCGTATGCACGAATCTTTTCAGTAAGCCCAATTCCCCTGCCTTCCTGCCGCAGATAGATCACCGCTCCCCCCTCCGTTGCAACCCGCCGCAGTGATTCCGCCAGTTGTGCGCCGCAGTCGCAACGCATCGAAAGAAGCACTTCACCGGTAAGACATTCAGAGTGAACCCGCACTAGGGCATCCTCTGCCTTAAATGGCTTTTCCGAAACCAAAGCCATGTGCGGCTGTTGGGGACATCCCGGGTTATCGTAGAGGATCATACGGAAGTTCCCCGCCTGACTTGGCAGCCGGCTTTCCGTAAGCCTAACCGCCGACAAGACCGCCGGTTTTACCGGCATGGGATCGTGTTCCTGCCGCCAGCGAACCAAACTTTCCACAGTAATCAGTTTTAAGCCGTGCAGTTTTACAAAAGCCTCCAGTTGGGGGAGCCGCGCCATCCTCCCGTCGTCGGCTATGATCTCGCACAGTATCCCTGAGGGGGTAAACCCCGCAAGCCGTGCCAGATCCGCCGCCGCCTCGGTGTGACCGTTCCGAACAAGAACACCTCCGTCACGGGCGATCAGCGGAAAGATGTGCCCCGGTCTCAATAAGTCTGAGGGCTTCGCGGCGGGATCAACCATGGTCCTGATGGTGGCAGCCCGATCAAAGGCCGATATTCCCGTGGAGGTACACGCCGCGTCCACGCTCACCGTAAAAGCGGTGGTATTTGCAGAGGTGTTCTCTGCCGCCATGGGCGGCAGGCACAGTTCCGCTGCCCTCTCCCGTGTAATGGACTGGCAGATTAGCCCCTTGCCGTAAATGCTCATAAAGTTCACCGCATCGGGGCTGACCTTTTCCGCCGCCATAACAAGGTCGCCCTCGTTCTCACGGCCCTCGTCATCGGTAACCACTACCATCTTCCCCCGCCGTATTTCCTCCACCGCATCCTCAACATTCGTAAAAATAGTATTCATGCTAAATCCTTAATATCCAAGCTCAATGAGCCGTTCTGCACTAAGCGCACTCTTATTCGACGCTCCATGTGAAAGCAGTCTTTCTACATACCGCCCAATTATATCTGTTTCAAGATTCATCAACTCTCCGGTTTTTTTGTACGCCAAAGTAGTCCCCTTAATGGTATCGGGAATTATGTTCACCCGCACCAGATGCCCCTGAATCTCCGCAATGGTCAGGCTAACCCCGTCCAAGGCTATAGACCCTTCGCCGACACAGCAGCGTATCTGTTCCTCTGGGATTTCCACCGAAAGGTAGACATTCCCACTTTCACGGCGCAGTTCCCGAACCGGCACGGTACAGCTTACGTGGCCTTGTACTATGTGCCCCCCCATGCGGGAATCCGGCCGCAGCGCCCGTTCAAGGTTCACCCTGCCCCCAGTCCGCAGCAAACCCAAAGTGGTCTTCTTCAAACTTTCCGCAAGTGTAAACACCGAAAAACTGTTTTCCCCCAGCTCCGTAACGGTTTGGCAAACCCCTTCTATGTTAATCGAATCCCCGATGCCGGTACCTTCCAGCACCCGTTTTCCGGCAATAGTAATACGCGACCTGCCGGTTTCCCGAACAACCGCCAGCACCGTCCCAGTCTCTTCAACAATTCCTGTAAACATGATTCCCCTCAAACAACAACTGATCCCCAACCCGCCTGAAAGATACATCCGTCAAGCGCAACGCATCCCGAATCGTATTGATACCAAGCCCCGACACAGCGCCGACACCGTTTCCCAGTATAATAGGGGCGATAAACACCGTAATCCTGTCCCAAAGCCCCTCGCGCAGGAAGGAACTGAAAATCCGGCTTCCTCCTTCCACCAATACCGACCTGACACCCTTTGCCCCCAACGCCTCCAGAACCGGCTGCAGTGGCAGCCCCCTCTCCGTTGCGTCCGCGTCCAGACAAATCACATCCACCCCCATGCCCCGCAGCTTTGCTGCTCCGTCCGCCGCTGCCGCAGCGCAAATCACCAAAGTATTCTTCCGGTCGGGAAGCGTCAAAACTTTAGCCTCTTCCGGCAAGCCCAGCCCCAGTATAACCCGCAGGGGATTCCTCCCCCGAACAAGCCGCACCGTAAGCTCCGGATCATCCGCCAGTACTGTACCCTTACCTACCAGCACCGCATCATATTCCGCCCGCATACGGTGTACAATTTTCCGCGCCGCCTCATCTGTGATCCACTGGTCAGCCGACACAATGTCTTCGTGCAAGGCGGCTTTAGGCGCGGCAATCCTTCCGTCAAGAGTCTGGGCAATCTTCAGATGAACAAACGGTCTCCCCGCCCGTTGAAATGTCCGGTAGGCACGGTTAACCTCCGCCTCCGCAGCGGCGAAAAGCCCCGTTTCCACGGCGATCCCCGCCTTGCGCAGCATCGCCGCGCCCGCGCCGTTCACACGTCTGTGGGGATCGAGGGATGCAATAACCACCCGCCGGACACCGCTTTTTATAACCAGCTCTGCACAGGGCGGCTGGTGTTTATCCGGCGCGGTAAAACAGCAAGGTTCAAGGGTACAGTACAGGGTCGCCCCCGTAGCGGTTTCTCCCGCCGCCGCCACTGCGCCTATCGCCTCCGACTCTGCATGTTTGCCCCCATAGCGCCGGTGCCAGCCCTCGCCGAGGATACGCCCCTCGCGTGCGATAAGCGCTCCCACCATGGGGTTAGGAGAAGTCTTACCAAGCCCCCGCCGCGACAGGGTTAGTGCCCGCTTCATGCAGTGTTGGTCGAAGTCTGAAAAAAGTTGAGTATCATTTGTGTGTTTCAGATCCGTCATGCACCGCTCCTTTGAAAAACCCGGCGATCTTCAGGGAGAAACAGGATACAGACCGATGATTTACAATTCCCGCGAAAAACAAAAAACCCCTAAGGACGAATGTCCCTAAGGGCGTTATTTTCGGAAACTGAAACCGCCCTTCCCCGTGAAAGTTTGGGAAAAGGCACAATCCAATTTTCTTCCATCCGGACTATACCGTCGGCGCCGGAATCTCACCGGTTCATTACAGCGTTTTCTGTAACGCCTAATTCGCGGGCTATAACCGCCGGTCGGGAATTGCAGCGGAAAAAGCGTCAACCTTCTCCGTACTCACCCCGCCCTGAAAATCATATTAACGCTAATACAGCAATGAAAGAATGTCAACGGTATTTCAAAATGTCTGTAAATCACAAGCGATAATGTCTAGTAAACCGTTATTAGTTATGATAAAATACTATGCCAAAGCTCGGCGTGAAATGTATTATGGAGGTGTAATATGTCAATTCGAGTAAAAACAGCGTTAATGATCATCGGAATCGTGCTTCTGATTACGGCGGCAAATCTCGGCACAAGCTTTATCTTTACCGATAAAACCCTTGTGGAAACAATGAACAGCGATTTGTCCCTGGCGCTCAACATTGCCGATGATTTGGTTTCCACCAGGATAAATCTGTTAAAATCAGATGCCCAGACAGTGGCGGAACGCTTGAAAGCGGCACCCAATACCGAATTGGAAGAAGTTATGCGCGAGCAGCATGATATTTACCCGGATTTTCTGGCGTTTACGGTTTTTGATCGTGAAGGGATCATAAGCAGTTACGGAGCCGCCCTGACACCGCCTGCCCGGCTCTGGGAAAGCAGGTACATCCGTGCCGCTTTTGAGGGCCAAAGCATTATTTCCACCACTCGCCAGGATCAGGCCTCGGAGCAGCTGGTCATAAATGTCTGTGTCCCCATGGACGAAGACCGGGTTTTGGTCGTAACCATACCGGGCATGCTTTTTTCCCGGATCCTGTCGGACTACCGGCTATGGAAAACCGGCAATATTTTCATGGTTGACGAAGAAGGCACCTTTATTGCCAATTTCCGCGACTTTATGGTACTGAAACGCTACAATTTTCTTGAAATTGGACAATTGAACATTAATGATCAGAGCGTGGGTGTTCTTTTTGAAAAAATGATAAACACTGAAAAAGGTACCGGCAAATATACATACGATGGTGCTGAACGTTTTTGTATCTATAAACGTGTTTCCGGTTCTGCCGCAGGATGGAGGATTGCCGTAGCGGCGCCTTTTGTTGAGAGCCCCGCAGAAAATGTGTTCCGCGGGCTGCTTATCGCGTCGCTGCTGTTCTTTGGGTTCGGAACCCTGATTGCCGTTTTTATGTCGGGTCTTGTCGCCAAGCCGTTCTACCAGATAGAAGAGCAAAAACAGCACCTTGAAGAATTGAACGAAGTCGCCATTGCCGCATCAGAGGCAAAAACAACTTTCCTTGCCAACATGAGCCATGAAATGCGAACGCCCTTAAACGCGATCATCGGTCTTTCGGAGCTGTCGCTGGATGCCGGCGATGTAGGCGAGGAGTCTCTTGCCAATCTGGACAAGATTTACAATGCCGGTATGACGCTGTTGGGCACGGTCAATGATATTCTGGATATTTCTAAAATCGAAGCTGGAAAATTTGAGATCATTCCGGTTGTCTACGACATACCAAGCCTGATAAATGACACCGTTGTACAGAATATTCTCCGCATCGGCGAAAAACTAATCACCTTTTCACTGAGGATTGACGAAACGCTGCCAAGCAAACTCTACGGCGACGAGCTGCGTATTAAACAGATTTTAAACAATCTGTTGTCTAACGCTTTCAAGTATACAAGAGAGGGGACAGTAATTTTAAGCATCTCCTGCGTTCGGGAGGGCGATACCGTTTGGTTCTGCGCCAGTATTACAGATTCCGGTATTGGCATCAGAAACGAAGATATAAACAAGCTGTTTTCAAACTATAACCAGGTGGATACCAAGGCGAACCGCAAAATCGAAGGGACCGGTCTGGGACTGTCCATCACCAAGCACATGACAGAGATGATGGGCGGAAGCATCAGCGTAGAGAGCGAATACGGAAAGGGCAGCACTTTTACCGCCAAAATAAAACAGGGCTTTGTAACCGACGAGCCAATCGGCAGCGCGGTAGCGGAAAGCCTGCGGAGCCTTCGCCATTTTGACCATAAAAAAGCCCGGGACACAACACTGACCCGCATCGCCCTTCCGTACGCCAGGGTGCTGATCGTGGATGATGTGTCAACCAATCTGGATGTTGCAAGGGGCATGATGAAGCCCTATTGTATGAAAATTGACTGCGTAACCAGCGGACATGATGCTATTGAGCTTATCCGCTCCGGGGAAGTTAGATACAACGCTATTTTCATGGACCACATGATGCCGGAAATGGACGGCATTGAGGCCACCAGGATCATCCGCGAAGAGATCGGTACGGACTATGCGAAAAACATTCCCATCATTGCGCTGACGGCAAACGCGATACGGGGCAATGATGAAATGTTCATCAAAAAAGGATTCCAGGATTTCCTTTCAAAGCCCATCGACATTATGCAGTTGGACACCGTCATCCGCCAGTGGATACGTGACAAGGAAATTGAAAAAGATTTCATCGTTACGGGGACAGAAGGTGTAATTAATAAACGCTCCAATACGCCAAGACGTTCCGGCGAAGAACGGCGTTCCGGCAATGACAGGCGTCTGGAGGCTTTGAAGCAAAGCGCCGATAATACCCCGACCAAACCCAGGCAGATGTTAAACGGAAAAATCATTGACGGCATTGATCTGGAGGCGGCGCTGGAACGTTTTGGCGGCGATGAGAAGATCCTTATGAACGTGCTTTCCTCATACGCCAGAGAAACGTCATTGCTGCTGGATAAAATGCGCACTGTAACCGGGGAAACACTGTCAAATTACGTCATCACTGTTCATGGCATTAAAGGTTCAAGCCTAGGCATTTGCGCGGAGTCTGTGGGAGCTGCGGCGGAAGCCCTTGAATATGCGGCAAAAGACGGCAACTTTGCCTTTGTCGCGGAGCATAACGGTCCGTTCATCGAAGCCGCCGGAAGGCTGATTACGGATATTTACGCCTTGCTCAAATTTTCCTAGACAGCAAGCCCGTTAAATTATATAATCGTAATATATTTTACATTTTGGAGGAAAAAATGAAATTTTCAAAAGCTACAGTATTAGCAATAGCGGCTCTATTCATAGCCGCCGGCGCCGGTTTCGCAAAGGGTGGATCGCAGGGCGACACGGTTACCATCAAACTTGCCGATGTATGGGCAGAAACCCATCCTATGACAAAAGCGTTAGATGATGTTTTTATCAAACAGGTTGAGGAAAAAACCGGCGGCAAAATCAAGATTGATGCTTACCACAACGGTCAGCTTGGCAGCGAAGCCGATCTGTGGAACTCCGTCCGCGACGGCAGCAACGAAATCGTCGTTGTAGGCAGCGTTATGAACACCGAGTGGGCACCCATGCTCATATCCGACTGGCCCTTTTTGTACCGCGATATAGACCATGCGAAAAAAGTTTGGACGGGATCGGTTGCCGAAGAAGTGAACCAGAAATTCCACGAAAAATTCCCCACAACCTATGTACTAGGCTGGGGTCCTAACAGCGCCCGCACATTCACAAGCAACAGAAAACTCACCAGTGTTGCGGACTTTGTAGGACAGAAGTTCCGTATGCCTTCAAACCCCATTCACGTTGGTATAGCACAGAACCTCGGATCAAGCTCGCAGGTTATCCCGCTCGGCGACCTCTACACCTCGCTCCAGACCGGTGTTGTTGACGGTCAGGACAACGGCATGGTAACAGTTATTTCTCAGGGCTTCTTTGAAGTGCAGAAATATCTCTACGAAACCAACCACATTGTCGCCACAATGGAAATCATCGTCAACGCAAAATTCTACGATTCGCTTACTCCCGAATACAAGAAGATCATCAACGATGCGGCAAAAGCGGCTTCAATAAAAGCATGGGATGATTATGCCAAGAGCCTCGACGCCGACCGTAATTTCTTAAAGGGTAAGGGTATGACAATCACCGCCTGTAGTCCGGCGGATCAAGCCCAGATCATCACAAAAATTAAACCGCTTACCGACAAACTTCTTTCCGATAACAAAGATTGGGCGCCCGATCTAATCGGCAAGGTAAATGCAGTAAAGTAAGAGATTAAGAAATTTTAAAAATATGGGGGAGCATGTTTGTTCTTTAAAGGGAAAATCATCATGTTAAACAGCAGCATTTTTCAAACACTGCTCCCCCTCACTTCAAACAGGCGCCATGCGCCTTGTTTTCCGCTACCCCCACTCATTTACTTGTAAGGAAAAATAAATGAAAAAGTTTTTGAATGTGCTGTTCCGGGGTGTCGAAATCCTAATAGCCGTTTTTTTGGCGTTAATGATACTCACCCTCTTTATGAACGTTGTCCTGCGTCAATTCGGCAAGGGCTTTGTATGGTCGGAGGAGATCGCCCGTATAGCGTTCATATATCTTGTCTATCTGGGCTCCATAGGCGCGGCGCGGGAAAACAGGCACCTTCTGGTTGATTCTATTTTGGTAAAGCTGCCTGAAATACCTCAAAAGATCGTTTATTTTTTGTTACAAGTTTGTATCATCTGGTTAATGTGGATAATCACAAGCGGAAGCTGGATGATGACGATTCAGACCATGAACGACAAATGGGTAGCGACAGGTTATCCGACATTCTTGGTTTGGGGAGTAGGTCTTGTTACCGGCATAGCAATTATCATTATATCGCTTGCAAATATTTTCCGTCTTATTGTCTTAAAAGAATCCGTAACCAATTTGGTTAAGACACACGACGATACACCAAATACAACCGGTGTAGAAACAAGGGAGATAGGCTGATATGAGTATAGGCGCTTTATTAACTGTATTTTTGGTACTTCTTATAGTCGGAGTACTGATTGGGCTTCCGATAGCACACGCACTCCTTTTCTGCGCTGCCGGAGTTGCGCTTTGTTTGGGCGGTAATAATACAAAACCTTCAATATTTGCCTTGCAGCTAATGCGCGGCACAGATTCCGTCTCTATGATGGCTCTGCCGTTTTTTGTTGTTGCCGGAGAGCTTATGAACCGCGGCGGGCTTACCACACGGCTTATAGACTTTTGTAATCTGTTTGTCGGGCGTGTACGCGGCGGGTTAGGCTATGTAGTAATCTTTGCATGCCTTCTGTTTGCAAGTCTTGTAGGATCGGCGGTTGCGAGTACTGCTGCGTTAGGTGCAATTCTTATCCCTATGATGGCGGACAACGGCTATAACCGCGCAAAAGCTGCGGGTCTTGTCGCATCGGCAAACCTAGTAGCGCCCATCATGCCGCCTTCCGTTCCTATGATCATTTACGGTATAGCGGCAAGCGTTTCTATAAAAGACCTCTTTTTAGGCGGAATCGCGCCGGCAATCTACCTTACGGCGATAATGTGCGTGGTGTGGTTTATAGTATCAATGAAAGACGGCGTCCGCTCCAACGCTCCTAAACCCACTTTAAAAGAAGGCTTAAAAATCATTGTAGATGCAATCTGGGCATTGCTCCTGCCGTTATTTATAATCTTCGGCTTGCGCGGCGGCTGGTTTACCGCGACGGAAGCCGGCGTTATCTGCGTTGTATATGCAATCATCATCGGTATGTTTGTTTACCGTGAATTAACGTTAAAGGAACTCTTTAAAGCCTTTATTTCCGGCGCAAAAATGTCCGCCGTAGTCATGTTCCTTGCCGCCACCGCTATGGTTGCCGCACACTTCATGACGAT
>BNVA01000036.1 GCA_025997755.1 Spirochaetia bacterium
CAAGGTGCGTGCCAATAGTTCGACTTGTAATAACTGCGTATTATCAAACATTCTTACTCTGTCCAGTATTTCTTCCATTTTCTTCCCCACATGCCCTTATTATACCACAAAGCAGTAACTATCACGGTACTCGCGCTCCGCCTCAAGGTTGATGACGTTCCGGCTTGTTGCCCAAACTTGCACCCACTTGGGCTTTTCGGTAACTCCCAAATCCCGACCTGCGTGGTCAAGGATGACGGGGTCTTTCCCCTTACTGCTAATCTTTGCGGATGACGCGCATCCCGCCAGAACCATAAGCGACAGCGTAAGAGCTATCGCTCTCAATGGGAGAAACTTGTTTTTGTTCATTTGAACCACTCCTTTTGTGCTATATACACATGCGGTCTTTCCCGCCGTCAAATTTGTTTATGTTCACCACATGAAGAGGAGAACCGCCTTTACGATAGTTTTGATCGCAAGCGTTCCGCCGTACTAAAGGCGGAATTACTGATTTTGCGTTGCACCTTGTTTGGAGCAGGTACAATTATGGGATATTGAACATAGATGAGCTGCTGGGAGACATCCCTTAGATAATTCTTGCCTTCTTCGTTTAACCGCCTGTAACCGGCAGTTAAACGGTCTATTTTTTCGGACTCCGACATGTTTTGTTCACCTCTTTTAAATCACTTTTTTTATCACTTACTTTGAAAGTAATAATAATATAATTTAGTTACATAGCAAGTATTATATATTACATTGCAATTATTGTCAATAAATTCTTTCATAAAAATAATACTTCCTTGCTAAGCAACTAAGATTTTACTAAACTTTGTTATATAGGGATTTTATGGTTGAGATAGATCAACAAATAAACAAAAGAGTTTTTGAGGCAAGGCATACATTGGGTTTTACGCAGGCAAAATTTGCCGCAGGGCTAAAAATAAATGCAAGCTACCTTGCTTCTATCGAACTTGGAAACCGCCGTGTAAACGACCGTATTATCAAGATAATTTCCATGACCTACGGAGTAAACGAGGAATGGCTTAAAAGCGGCGCGGGCAGTATGTTTGACAAAATTGAGGACTTCAAGCTGGAGCAGATTATAAACAATTTCAAAAAACTCGACGGATTGCTGCAGGACTACCTTTTAAAACAGCTAGACCTGCTCTTGGAGTATCAGGACGCTAAGGGGAAGGAATAGCTAACCGATGCCTTTTTTATGGCATCTTAATTTTCAGTTAACTGCTCGCTTGCTTTGCACTAGCCTCTGCTATGTGGTATAATAAGGGCATGTGGGGAAGAAAATGGAAGAAATACTGGACAGAGTAAGAATGTTTGATAATACGCAGTTATTACAAGTCGAACTATTGGCACGCACCTTGCGCCTTGATAAGTTGAGATCTCGTGAAAAGACACCTATAGCAAAAAAGCAATCCATAACCGATTCCCTAGCGGGATCACTTGCAGGATTCACCGGATCGCTTGAAGATATTAGAAGTGAGCGCTTGGGGTTGTTATGAAAGCTCTCATAGACACCAATATTATTATTGATTGGTTGGCAGTTCGTGAGCCTTTTGCGAAAATATCTACAGAAATTGTTCGGCTTGCAGAAAATGGTATTATTGAAGGGGTTATTTCCGCAAGTTCGGTAACTGATATTTTCTATATTCAGAGAAAAGTGAGAGGCTATGCGAAAGCTGTAAATGAAATTCGCTCGGTTTTGACGATTTTTGAAATTGCCGATACTACAGAGGCAATTTTGCTACGAGCATTAGAGTCAGGCAACTATGATTTTGAAGATGCTGTGCAGTCTGAAACGGCTCGTAAAGCCGCTGCAGAGTATATTATTACACGCAATAGCCCTGATTTCATTGCTTCCACAGTCTTGTCAATTTCCCCAGAAGATTTTTTAAAACTCCAAATGCCTAACACTCGATAAGAAGACGGTTGACCGGTACTATGCACATTTTCAAAAATGTCAAACGCTTAGAAAAATGAGGAATTTAAAAAATTACAGACGCGCTTTGCCTTGGTATGCTGCGGCGCGGAGTGCTTTAACGTGGTCGTCGGCTAGGTAGTCGTCAAAACTCATCTGGCGGTCGATACTGCCTTGGGGCAGGATTTCAACTATGCGGTTTGCTATGGAGCCTACAAACTCGTGGTCGTGAGAGTTAAAGAGGATTACGCCGGGAAAGGCGGTAAGCCCATCGTTTAGCGCGGTTATTGCCTCCAAGTCTAGGTGGTTGGTAGGCTCGTCTAGGATAAGTACATTCGCGCCTGAGAGCATCATGCGGGAGAGCATACAGCGTACCTTTTCGCCGCCGGAAAGTACATTGACCGGTTTCATCGCTTCGTCGCCGGAAAAAAGCATACGTCCTAAAAAACCGCGCACGTAGGTCTCGTCTTCGTCGGGCGAATACTGCTTTAGCCAGTCTGTGATCGTTTCTTTGCCGGAAAAAAACGACGAATTCTCTTTTGGAAAATAAGAGAACGCCGTGGTCTGTCCCCAGTAAAAATCGCCGGAATCGGCGGAACGGACACCGGAAATTATGTCGAACAGGGCGGTTTTTGATATATGTTCAAGCCCGACAAAGGCTATTTTATCATTTTTGTTTACGATTAGCGAAAAATCTTTTAGAACAGGTTTTTTTTCGACGGAAGAACAGAGTTTTTCTATGCGTAGTACATTGTTTCCTATCTCACGGTTCGGTTTAAAGCCCACAAAAGGGAATTTCCGGCTGGTAACGGTCAAATTTTCAAGGTCGAGCTTCTCCAAAACTTTTTTACGGCTGGTTGCCTGTCTGGATTTTGCCGCATTTGATGCAAACCGCTGAATAAATTCTTTTAGTTCTTTTGCCTTGTCCTCGCGTTTTTTGAGTTGTTCCCGCGACTGTCTCTGCAGCATCTGGCTCATCTGATACCAGAAATCGTAGTTACCGGAGTAAGGCGTAATCTTGCCCATATCAATATCACAAATCTGAGTGCAGACTGCGTTTAAAAAATGCCTGTCGTGCGATACCACTATCACGATGTTCGGAAAATTGATCAAAAATTCTTCAAGCCACGCGATTGATTCAAGGTCAAGACCATTGGTAGGCTCATCTAAAAGCAGTATGTCTGGGCTGCCGAAAAGAGAGCGCGCCAGCAGTACGCGCACCTTTTTTGATTCATCAAGCTCGTTCATCATTTTGGTGTGGTCTTCCTCGTCCAAACCCAAACCGGAAAGCAACTGCCCCGCCTGAGATTCGGATTCCCAGCCGCCCATGTCCGCAAACTCGCCTTCAAGCTCCGCCACCCGCAACCCGTCGGCTTCCGAAAAATCCTGTTTTTCGTATATTGCCGCGCGCTCTTTCATTATGTCGAATAACGTGGTGTAGCCTGAAATAACCGTGTCCATAACGGAAAATTCTTCGAACGCAAAGTGATCCTGACTCAAAACCGCCATGCGTGATTTTGCGCCTATCGACACCTCGCCTTTGTCATGCTCTATTTCGCCGTCTAAAATCTTTAAAAATGTTGACTTTCCCGCGCCGTTGGCTCCTATAATTCCATAGCAGTTTCCGGCGGTGAATTTTAAATTGACCTCTTTGAACAGCGTTCTCTCGCCGTAACTTAAACTTACATCGCTTACAGTGATCATTTTCCAAACAATCCTTTTATTCTACCGAGCAATCCTTTTTTTGAGTTAGGGGTGGGGGGTGGAGAGTGAGGAGTGTTTTTGTCTACACTATTTTTTTCACTGCTCCTTACTCTTTGCTCCTTGCTCTTTTCGCCATTACGCCGTTTTTTCCGTTTGCTTTTCAATTTTCGATCTTCACCATTTTGATTAGTCCCGCCATCTTCTCTTTGTTCTACGGAAATATTTTGATCATTTTGACCAATTTCTTTTTTTGTTTTTCTATTTTTTTTATCGTTTTTTTCACCGGAAGTGGGTGTGCCTTTCTCTCCTGCGTACTTTTCTTTGTAATACGCCATTCGTTTTTCAAAAGACAGGCCGGATACATCCTTTGAGTGAGTAGTGGGTAGTGAATAAGGATTAGTGTTTTCTCCTTGCTCCTTATTCCTTTTAGAACCTTTTGCACGGGCGCTTGCTTCCATGGAAGAGCGTGGGGGCAGCGTAGTAGACCGCGGAGCGGCTACGGAGCGAGGGGGAGCCGCGTAACCGGATTTTTCACGGTTTACCTTGACTCTTCCGCTTTCGCCTTCCCTTTGCGCCCCCCTTCTGCCTTTATTTCCCGGTTTCCACTCTTTTTCACCCTTATCATCGCCATACATCTCCGTCCCTGCAACCACAGACGGGATTTTCTGCTCGATGAATTTTTCTATGCCGGAAAGCTCGTAGACATCCTGTTCGCTTACCAAAGTGATCGCTTTGCCTGTTTTACCCGCTCGTGCTGTGCGTCCTATGCGGTGCACGTAGTTTTCCTTTTCGTTAGGAAGATCGAAGTTTACAACCAGAGACAGGGCTTCTATATCGAGTCCTCTTGCGGCTACGTCTGTGGCTACAAGGAAGCGTACTTTGCCGGCTTTAAAGTCGTCGATAATTTTAAGGCGCTTATTCTGAGGCAGGTCGCCTGAGATGAACTCGGCTTTGATTCCGTTTGCGCGCAGGCGGCGGGCAACGGTCTCTGTATAACGTTTTGTATTACAGAAGATTATCGCACTTTCCGGTTTTTCATTTTGAAAGACTCCCAGCAGCAATTTGAATTTGTCGGAAGCGGGTACATGGTATAACATCTGATCTATTTCGTTGACGGTGATGTTCTCGCTTTCGATTTCTATTTCGACAGGCTCTTTGGTATACTCCCACGCAAGGTTCTTTACATAGCTGTTTAACGTGGCGCTAAAGAGCATGGTCTGTCTGCGGTCGGCCGGAGGGACTACTTTGATGAGTTTTCTAAGGTCAGGGTAGAAGCCCATATCGAACATTCTGTCCGCTTCGTCGAGTATCAAAAAAGCTATATCCATTAGGTTCATTGAGCCGGAAGCGTTCAGATCAAGCACCCGCCCTGGGGTACCTACCATCAATTGGGCATCGTCGCGGAGAAGCTGCTGCTGCGCCCCGTAACCTACCCCGCCGTAAAAACTGCCTGTTTTGAACGGCAGGTATTTTCCTATGAGCTTTGCTTCGTCTTCTACTTGAACTGCAAGCTCCCGTGTGGGCACCATAATCAGCGCTTTGCGCCCATTCAAAAGAGGCTCGGTGAGCAGCCGTTGAAAGATGATTATTAAATAAGCCGCAGTTTTGCCCGTTCCTGTCTGCGACTGTACATAAAGGTCGCGCCCGCTAAAAGCGTTTGCTATGACCTGTTCCTGAACCGGCATTGCGCTTTGATAACCGGCTTCCGCCAGCGCCCGCTGTAAATCAGGGTGTAATTCCAATGTTGAAAAATCCATTTGTCCTTATAGTATATCAGGTTCCGCAAAGAATGATAATAGCGCCTGCCGCGCGGCACTTGCGTAAAAAATCCATACTTTTTATAATATACCTATGTCTGACACAGCGTTACTTTTGAAGGAAGTTGAGGGGCTTCCATCCAATTATATGGCTGAAATTCTCGATTTTGTGGGCTATCTAAAACATAAAGCTCCGGCGGTGCGGAAAGCATCTACAGCCGCAACCGAGCAGGATTTTGACAAAACGTATGCAGAAATCCGACAGCCATCAGCATTGGAGCAAGCGACAAGCATATTTCCAGAATTAAGAGTGTTTACACAAGAAGAAGCTATGGTATATAGCGATAGCCTTTTGACACTATTCAAAAAAACAGGTAGAAAAATATTTTAATGCTTGATGGCTACATTGATTTTGTTGCATCATTATTCCCTTCTATTTCCACAAACATAAAAGAAAGTGCAAAAGAAAGTATCCTGCAGTTTTATACAAGACATAAAGAATTCCCTTGTTTTACAGATGACAATATTGCTGATATAAACCAAGGTGACATCCTTAAAAACATTCCATTTCGTATATACAACCAAAACGGTGAAGAAATGGAATACATCAATGATGGGTTAGTCATTTCAAATAGTTGTGATATTGAAAATGATGATCAGATTTTAATAGCTCCGTTCTTTCCTATACAATCATTAAATATAGATATTACCGCACTAAAAAATAACATTTACTATAAGTTAATTTATTTCCCCGATAAACGCTATGCTGATAAAGTCGCTGATTTTAGTTTAATGTCCCCTTTCCCCAAAAAATTATTACTAAATAAAATATCTACAGGTAAAGTAACAAAATTATTCTCGCTCAATTTAATCGGTTATTATCTATTGATTTCTAAGATAACAGTTCACCTATTACGTCCAGAAGATAGCGGTGTTCAAAAATGTCGGGATAATGGATTATATTTATAACATCAACCGATTATATTGCTAAAATTCTTACTTCTCCATAAAGAAAAAATAAGCATCAAGAACAAATTTCTAGTTTATTGTTACATATCCATTCCTGCCGATGGTTGCTTTTTTAATATTTGGTGTCCATAGCTTCAAATTTTTCGCGGACATTTTGGAGGAGCTTTAGTTCGCGGGTTAATATTTTTTCGTAATCAAGGCTGCCTTTCTGCATACGGAACGCTTCGTCTTCCCAAAATTGAACCCGCTCTAAATTTAAAAAGCGGAATCTTTTTTCATTGGCTTTTTCCGCCCACATAACGGCATCCTTCCAGTAGTAAAGAGCCGTTTTGTAGCAGGTTTCCGCCGTGTTAAGGCTGTCTAAATTTTGTTCCTTCCAAGGAGCGTTGTAAAAGTATGCGTTACGTTTATTCCACTTATTCCCTAAAATAATATGCTGTTCGATTAGTTTTAAATTGATGTGCATCATAAAAAGATAACGGTACTTTTCCCACTGGGTTTCATTTTCGATAAGTGCGTTTGCGTATAACGGATTGCAAAAATCCGCCGCAAGAGCTTTTTCAAGCCAATAAATATTTTCCATAGTGTCGTCGGGATACTGAATTAGGTGCAGGTGGTATAATTTATAGTACTGTTCTTTGTACTGAACCAAGTACGCTTCCGTTTTTTCCGGTAAAGATAAATTTACTATAAATAATAAAATCAAAATTAGGAATGATTTAGCAGTGAGTAGTGAGTAGTGAGTAGTGAGTAGTGATTTTATCTCAAATCTAGGTTTATACCACTTGCACCTAATTCAGTATCCCGACGACACTATGGAAAATATTTATTGGCTTGAAAAAGCTCTTGCGGCGGATTTTTGCAATCCGTTATACGCAAACGCACTTATCGAAAATGAAACCCAGTGGGAAAAGTACCGTTATCTTTTTATGATGCACATCAATTTAAAACTAATCGAACAGCATATTATTTTAGGGAATAAGTGGAATAAACGTAACGCATACTTTTACAACGCTCCTTGGAAGGAACAAAATTTAGACAGCCTTAACACGGCGGAAACCTGCTACAAAACGGCTCTTTACTACTGGAAGGATGCCGTTATGTGGGCGGAAAAAGCCAATGAAAAAAGATTCCGCTTTTTAAATTTAGAGCGGGTTCAATTTTGGGAAGACGAAGCGTTCCGTATGCAGAAAGGCAGCCTTGATTACGAAAAAATATTAACCCGCGAACTAAAGCTCCTCCAAAATGTCCGCGAAAAATTTGAAGCTATGGACACCAAATATTAAAAAAGCAACCATCGGCAGGAATGGATATGTAACAATAAACTAGAAATTTGTTCTTGATGCTTATTTTTTCTTTATGGAGAAGTAAGAATTTTAGCAATATAATCGGTTGATGTTATAAATATAATCCATTATCCCGACATTTTTGAACACCGCTATCTTCTGGACGTAATAGGTGAACTGTTATCTTAGAAATCAATAGATAATAACCGATTAAATTGAGCGAGAATAATTTTGTTACTTTACCTGTAGATATTTTATTTAGTAATAATTTTTTGGGGAAAGGGGACATTAAACTAAAATCAGCGACTTTATCAGCATAGCGTTTATCGGGGAAATAAATTAACTTATAGTAAATGTTATTTTTTAGTGCGGTAATATCTATATTTAATGATTGTATAGGAAAGAACGGAGCTATTAAAATCTGATCATCATTTTCAATATCACAACTATTTGAAATGACTAACCCATCATTGATGTATTCCATTTCTTCACCGTTTTGGTTGTATATACGAAATGGAATGTTTTTAAGGATGTCACCTTGGTTTATATCAGCAATATTGTCATCTGTAAAACAAGGGAATTCTTTATGTCTTGTATAAAACTGCAGGATACTTTCTTTTGCACTTTCTTTTATGTTTGTGGAAATAGAAGGGAATAATGATGCAACAAAATCAATGTAGCCATCAAGCATTAAAATATTTTTCTACCTGTTTTTTTGAATAGTGTCAAAAGGCTATCGCTATATACCATAGCTTCTTCTTGTGTAAACACTCTTAATTCTGGAAATATGCTTGTCGCTTGCTCCAATGCTGATGGCTGTCGGATTTCTGCATACGTTTTGTCAAAATCCTGCTCGGTTGCGGCTGTAGATGCTTTCCGCACCGCCGGAGCTTTATGTTTTAGATAGCCCACAAAATCGAGAATTTCAGCCATATAATTGGATGGAAGCCCCTCAACTTCCTTCAAAAGTAACGCTGTGTCAGACATAGGTATATTATAAAAAGTATGGATTTTTTACGCAAGTGCCGCGCGGCAGGCGCTATTATCATTCTTTGCGGAACCTGATATACTATAAGGACAAATGGATTTTTCAACATTGGAATTACACCCTGATTTACAGCGGGCGCTGGCGGAAGCCGGTTATCAAAGCGCAATGCCGGTTCAGGAACAGGTCATAGCAAACGCTTTTAGCGGGCGCGACCTTTATGTACAGTCGCAGACAGGAACGGGCAAAACTGCGGCTTATTTAATAATCATCTTTCAACGGCTGCTCACCGAGCCTCTTTTGAATGGGCGCAAAGCGCTGATTATGGTGCCCACACGGGAGCTTGCAGTTCAAGTAGAAGACGAAGCAAAGCTCATAGGAAAATACCTGCCGTTCAAAACAGGCAGTTTTTACGGCGGGGTAGGTTACGGGGCGCAGCAGCAGCTTCTCCGCGACGATGCCCAATTGATGGTAGGTACCCCAGGGCGGGTGCTTGATCTGAACGCTTCCGGCTCAATGAACCTAATGGATATAGCTTTTTTGATACTCGACGAAGCGGACAGAATGTTCGATATGGGCTTCTACCCTGACCTTAGAAAACTCATCAAAGTAGTCCCTCCGGCCGACCGCAGACAGACCATGCTCTTTAGCGCCACGTTAAACAGCTATGTAAAGAACCTTGCGTGGGAGTATACCAAAGAGCCTGTCGAAATAGAAATCGAAAGCGAGAACATCACCGTCAACGAAATAGATCAGATGTTATACCATGTACCCGCTTCCGACAAATTCAAATTGCTGCTGGGAGTCTTTCAAAATGAAAAACCGGAAAGTGCGATAATCTTCTGTAATACAAAACGTTATACAGAGACCGTTGCCCGCCGCCTGCGCGCAAACGGAATCAAAGCCGAGTTCATCTCAGGCGACCTGCCTCAGAATAAGCGCCTTAAAATTATCGACGACTTTAAAGCCGGCAAAGTACGCTTCCTTGTAGCCACAGACGTAGCCGCAAGAGGACTCGATATAGAAGCCCTGTCTCTGGTTGTAAACTTCGATCTTCCTAACGAAAAGGAAAACTACGTGCACCGCATAGGACGCACAGCACGAGCGGGTAAAACAGGCAAAGCGATCACTTTGGTAAGCGAACAGGATGTCTACGAGCTTTCCGGCATAGAAAAATTCATCGAGCAGAAAATCCCGTCTGTGGTTGCAGGGACGGAGATGTATGGCGATGATAAGGGTGAAAAAGAGTGGAAACCGGGAAATAAAGGCAGAAGGGGGGCGCAAAGGGAAGGCGAAAGCGGAAGAGTCAAGGTAAACCGTGAAAAATCCGGTTACGCGGCTCCCCCTCGCTCCGTAGCCGCTCCGCGGTCTACTACGCTGCCCCCACGCTCTTCCATGGAAGCAAGCGCCCGTGCAAAAGGTTCTAAAAGGAATAAGGAGCAAGGAGAAAACACTAATCCTTATTCACTACCCACTACTCACTCAAAGGATGTATCCGGCCTGTCTTTTGAAAAACGAATGGCGTATTACAAAGAAAAGTACGCAGGAGAGAAAGGCACACCCACTTCCGGTGAAAAAAACGATAAAAAAAATAGAAAAACAAAAAAAGAAATTGGTCAAAATGATCAAAATATTTCCGTAGAACAAAGAGAAGATGGCGGGACTAATCAAAATGGTGAAGATCGAAAATTGAAAAGCAAACGGAAAAAACGGCGTAATGGCGAAAAGAGCAAGGAGCAAAGAGTAAGGAGCAGTGAAAAAAATAGTGTAGACAAAAACACTCCTCACTCTCCACCCCCCACCCCTAACTCAAAAAAAGGATTGCTCGGTAGAATAAAAGGATTGTTTGGAAAATGATCACTGTAAGCGATGTAAGTTTAAGTTACGGCGAGAGAACGCTGTTCAAAGAGGTCAATTTAAAATTCACCGCCGGAAACTGCTATGGAATTATAGGAGCCAACGGCGCGGGAAAGTCAACATTTTTAAAGATTTTAGACGGCGAAATAGAGCATGACAAAGGCGAGGTGTCGATAGGCGCAAAATCACGCATGGCGGTTTTGAGTCAGGATCACTTTGCGTTCGAAGAATTTTCCGTTATGGACACGGTTATTTCAGGCTACACCACGTTATTCGACATAATGAAAGAGCGCGCGGCAATATACGAAAAACAGGATTTTTCGGAAGCCGACGGGTTGCGGGTGGCGGAGCTTGAAGGCGAGTTTGCGGACATGGGCGGCTGGGAATCCGAATCTCAGGCGGGGCAGTTGCTTTCCGGTTTGGGTTTGGACGAGGAAGACCACACCAAAATGATGAACGAGCTTGATGAATCAAAAAAGGTGCGCGTACTGCTGGCGCGCTCTCTTTTCGGCAGCCCAGACATACTGCTTTTAGATGAGCCTACCAATGGTCTTGACCTTGAATCAATCGCGTGGCTTGAAGAATTTTTGATCAATTTTCCGAACATCGTGATAGTGGTATCGCACGACAGGCATTTTTTAAACGCAGTCTGCACTCAGATTTGTGATATTGATATGGGCAAGATTACGCCTTACTCCGGTAACTACGATTTCTGGTATCAGATGAGCCAGATGCTGCAGAGACAGTCGCGGGAACAACTCAAAAAACGCGAGGACAAGGCAAAAGAACTAAAAGAATTTATTCAGCGGTTTGCATCAAATGCGGCAAAATCCAGACAGGCAACCAGCCGTAAAAAAGTTTTGGAGAAGCTCGACCTTGAAAATTTGACCGTTACCAGCCGGAAATTCCCTTTTGTGGGCTTTAAACCGAACCGTGAGATAGGAAACAATGTACTACGCATAGAAAAACTCTGTTCTTCCGTCGAAAAAAAACCTGTTCTAAAAGATTTTTCGCTAATCGTAAACAAAAATGATAAAATAGCCTTTGTCGGGCTTGAACATATATCAAAAACCGCCCTGTTCGACATAATTTCCGGTGTCCGTTCCGCCGATTCCGGCGATTTTTACTGGGGACAGACCACGGCGTTCTCTTATTTTCCAAAAGAGAATTCGTCGTTTTTTTCCGGCAAAGAAACGATCACAGACTGGCTAAAGCAGTATTCGCCCGACGAAGACGAGACCTACGTGCGCGGTTTTTTAGGACGTATGCTTTTTTCCGGCGACGAAGCGATGAAACCGGTCAATGTACTTTCCGGCGGCGAAAAGGTACGCTGTATGCTCTCCCGCATGATGCTCTCAGGCGCGAATGTACTTATCCTAGACGAGCCTACCAACCACCTAGACTTGGAGGCAATAACCGCGCTAAACGATGGGCTTACCGCCTTTCCCGGCGTAATCCTCTTTAACTCTCACGACCACGAGTTTGTAGGCTCCATAGCAAACCGCATAGTTGAAATCCTGCCCCAAGGCAGTATCGACCGCCAGATGAGTTTTGACGACTACCTAGCCGACGACCACGTTAAAGCACTCCGCGCCGCAGCATACCAAGGCAAAGCGCGTCTGTAATTTTTTAAATTCCTCATTTTTCTAAGCGTTTGACATTTTTGAAAATGTGCATAGTACCGGTCAACCGTCTTCTTATCGAGTGTTAGGCATTTGGAGTTTTAAAAAATCTTCTGGGGAAATTGACAAGACTGTGGAAGCAATGAAATCAGGGCTATTGCGTGTAATAATATACTCTGCAGCGGCTTTACGAGCCGTTTCAGACTGCACAGCATCTTCAAAATCATAGTTGCCTGACTCTAATGCTCGTAGCAAAATTGCCTCTGTAGTATCGGCAATTTCAAAAATCGTCAAAACCGAGCGAATTTCATTTACAGCTTTCGCATAGCCTCTCACTTTTCTCTGAATATAGAAAATATCAGTTACCGAACTTGCGGAAATAACCCCTTCAATAATACCATTTTCTGCAAGCCGAACAATTTCTGTAGATATTTTCGCAAAAGGCTCACGAACTGCCAACCAATCAATAATAATATTGGTGTCTATGAGAGCTTTCATAACAACCCCAAGCGCTCACTTCTAATATCTTCAAGCGATCCGGTGAATCCTGCAAGTGATCCCGCTAGGGAATCGGTTATGGATTGCTTTTTTGCTATAGGTGTCTTTTCACGAGATCTCAACTTATCAAGGCGCAAGGTGCGTGCCAATAGTTCGACTTGTAATAACTGCGTATTATCAAACATTCTTACTCTGTCCAGTATTTCTTCCATTTTCTTCCCCACATGCCCTTATTATACCACATAGCAGAGGCTAGTGCAAAGCAAGCGAGCAGTTAACTGAAAATTAAGATGCCATAAAAAAGGCATCGGTTAGCTATTCCTTCCCCTTAGCGTCCTGATACTCCAAGAGCAGGTCTAGCTGTTTTAAAAGGTAGTCCTGCAGCAATCCGTCGAGTTTTTTGAAATTGTTTATAATCTGCTCCAGCTTGAAGTCCTCAATTTTGTCAAACATACTGCCCGCGCCGCTTTTAAGCCATTCCTCGTTTACTCCGTAGGTCATGGAAATTATCTTGATAATACGGTCGTTTACACGGCGGTTTCCAAGTTCGATAGAAGCAAGGTAGCTTGCATTTATTTTTAGCCCTGCGGCAAATTTTGCCTGCGTAAAACCCAATGTATGCCTTGCCTCAAAAACTCTTTTGTTTATTTGTTGATCTATCTCAACCATAAAATCCCTATATAACAAAGTTTAGTAAAATCTTAGTTGCTTAGCAAGGAAGTATTATTTTTATGAAAGAATTTATTGACAATAATTGCAATGTAATATATAATACTTGCTATGTAACTAAATTATATTATTATTACTTTCAAAGTAAGTGATAAAAAAAGTGATTTAAAAGAGGTGAACAAAACATGTCGGAGTCCGAAAAAATAGACCGTTTAACTGCCGGTTACAGGCGGTTAAACGAAGAAGGCAAGAATTATCTAAGGGATGTCTCCCAGCAGCTCATCTATGTTCAATATCCCATAATTGTACCTGCTCCAAACAAGGTGCAACGCAAAATCAGTAATTCCGCCTTTAGTACGGCGGAACGCTTGCGATCAAAACTATCGTAAAGGCGGTTCTCCTCTTCATGTGGTGAACATAAACAAATTTGACGGCGGGAAAGACCGCATGTGTATATAGCACAAAAGGAGTGGTTCAAATGAACAAAAACAAGTTTCTCCCATTGAGAGCGATAGCTCTTACGCTGTCGCTTATGGTTCTGGCGGGATGCGCGTCATCCGCAAAGATTAGCAGTAAGGGGAAAGACCCCGTCATCCTTGACCACGCAGGTCGGGATTTGGGAGTTACCGAAAAGCCCAAGTGGGTGCAAGTTTGGGCAACAAGCCGGAACGTCATCAACCTTGAGGCGGAGCGCGAGTACCGTGATAGTTACTGCTTTGTGGTATAATAAGGGCATGTGGGGAAGAAAATGGAAGAAATACTGGACAGAGTAAGAATGTTTGATAATACGCAGTTATTACAAGTCGAACTATTGGCACGCACCTTG
>BNVA01000037.1 GCA_025997755.1 Spirochaetia bacterium
AGCAAAAAATAGGATACAGTGCCATATATGATAAGAATAGTGAAGCTTCGTGAGCGTATGTTATAAATGTCATAAATTTGACATTCACCTTGAGTTTTTCATTGACTTTTCCAGAAACCAGTACTAAATTCACAATAGAAATGTTGGAGGTGCCATGCCGAAACTAGCAGAACGAAAAACCAAAAAAGAAATAACACTTGCGGACTTAAACCGTCAATTGTATGAAAGTCGAAAAGAATGGGATAGGCAGGTTGCCGCAGAGCGAAAAGCGATAACCGAACTACGCGCCGAGCTTGAAAAACAACTCATGGCGACACGTGCCGAGCTAGAAAAAAAAGCAGCGGAATCGCGAGCTGAACTCGAGAAATCAAACAGGGAATTAAACAAAAAAATGGGCGATTTGGGCATAACACTCGGTGATATTACAGAATTTTCTTTTAACCCCGATGTTGTTATGCAGAAATTTTGCGATATGGGCTATGAACTTGAATCGGCAGCGCGTGATGTTATATTCAAAAATGAAAAAAACGAGCGGTTAGCGGAAGTCGATATTCTCTTACAAAACGGCAAAGATGTCATTTTTGTAGAAATAAAAACTAAAGCGAAAAAAAAAGATATTGATGAGTTAATTGAAAGAATAAGGATATTTCATACCAGTTTTTTTACCGAAAAGAGAATTGTTGGGGCGATAGCAGGTTCGGTTATACCGGAGAGCGTTAAAAATTACGCACTAAATCAAGGGATTTATGTTATTGAACAAACCGGGGAAACAATAAAAATCGAACCACAAACCAATAAATTCAAACCTCAAAAATAGAACAAAATGCTTGAATCTTGCTTGACATACCCCATTATTAAATGATAATCGTATAATCACGCTGGTAAATGCGGAGGGTTTTATGAAGATTAAAATGTTGATTATATTTGGTTTGTTTTCTTTGCTTTTTTCAACGGCATTATTTGCAGGCGGTGGTCCAGCCGTCGATATTGATGATGAATCCAGGCAGAAAGCATTAGATGCCATATCAAAAAGAAGCAATGCGAAAACAGGGATTGAAGGCGCGGCAAGCAGAGCCGCTGATGCGTTAATTGAAAAATTATCCGACAATACGGTAGTCGCCGTACTGAGTATTTCATCACGAAACAGGGAAAATTCTACATTCGTTATGGACGAAATTGAATTTCATTTAGTCGAATGGGGTTCTTTTAAAGTTGTAGATAGAAAAACACTTGATAAGATACGGGACGAACAGAACTTTCAATTATCCGGTGATGTCGATGACGATTCTGCTGTGTCTATTGGTAAAATATTGGGTGCAAATGTTGTTATAACAGGCAGTATAAGCGGGAGCGGCACTAATCAAAGGCTTACAGTAAAAGCATTGGATGTGCAGTCTGCGCAAATAATAACAATGGCGCGGGAAGCCTTTTAAGATCGGGTAACACCGTTTTTTTCCATTTTTGGGCACTCCTTAACAAACACCTGACTTTAGCGGAAAATGGCTATATACTTGTAGTTATGAAGAAGTTTTTCATTGTAACCTGTCTGTTTCTCGTTTACGGGCTTTGGGCGCAGGAAAAACTCGTATTTCAATTTGAACCGCTTACAGTGCAGGACGTATCCACAGAGGAAGCCCACGTCATAGAGCGGCTAATTCAATCCTACCTTTCGCAAAAAGACGGCGTAATGGTGCGTACAAAGGGTTTTGACAACGATGTGCCGGAAGTTGTCCCTCCGCCGCCTGATTTTATAGTAAACGGCAGCCTGTCGTTAAAAGACGATAATTATGTGCTGGAGCTTGGTGTAAGCGCCTATAAATCCCTTAATGTTCAAAGGCATATCTCATCTTATAAATCGGCCGGTGATATGGCTCTGAGCATACGCTCCATAGTCGAGGACACTTTTATTACAAAAAAGCAAATCATTACCGAGTCAAATGACAACAATGAGGATATTAGACCGGAGAGGGTTTTGGGACTTTGGCGGGGTGACAGCGGTATAGAGGTTGTGCGTTTTCTGCCGAATGGCAAGGCGTTCGCTTTTTTTACATCGGGCGTTAATATGATGCTTTCCTACAAAATCGAAAACAATGTTCTATATGTAACGCAGGTTTCGCCTAACAACGAGCGTTTTTATTATCCGCTTCCTCTGCCGGTGGCAAAAAAACTCGCCTCCGATGCCGCGCCTCTACGCTGGGAATTGCTTTTATTTGATAACGGAGTTTCCCTAAGGGGGACACGTTTTGAGTCAACCGCCGAGTTTGAAACTTCCGAAAATATCAGGATAGTACCGGCTGCCTCTCACTGTGAATGGAGCAAAATGCCCCGCTAAACATTTAAGAGTTACGCGCAAATTGCAGCACGTCAACAATGGCGGTGCAGAGAAAAATCAAACCGGCAATAACAAGAGCAACTATCCTAAGCGTCTTATCGTCAATAAAAACGGGGTTTGTTGTCCTGAATAATTCGCCGGGCGAAATCTGCTGTTGATGAATACCGTTCAGACCGACAATACGGATAAAATGCTCGTCTTCCGTACCAAAGCCTAAATCACGGGCATAGACAGAAATCGTATCACTATCAAATGAAAGGGATTCTTTTAATTCTAATAGCTCTTTGTTTATCGTTTGTAGATTTTTTAGATTTTCAAGCTGTTTTGTTTTTTCCGCATTCAACTGATCATAGGCGGATAAACCCACCGCGCCGACCATAAAAGAAGAAATAGCATAAAAAAGCATTGCCGCCCAAACCGCGTAAAGGTACTTTAAAGCTCCCATCTATGTAATTTTCGACAAAAAACCCCGTCAACATTATGGGCAGGAAAGAGTTACAGTCATAGTACCGCCCGAACCGTTAGGTACGTTAATATCCATTTTGTTTGGAAAATCCAGACTCTGATCCGATTCAATTGGTGTGGTAACCATTTCGCCTGTAACACCCGGCAAGCTAATACCATCGCGTGACGGCGGACCACGGTCAGCATCCGTTACGGGGATAACCGAAGAAACATAGGTATAAGGACACGAGCTGCAATTACAAACCGGCGGGGATTTTGCCATACAGGGGCAGGCATGCCCATTAGGCGCGGTATAAATCAGCCAGAGTTTAACAGGATCCGGCAATGGGGGGTTTGGAGGTTTTGAATCCTGCATTATAAGCGCCCAATCCACTTCCGGCAGAGCTATGCCTACAAGGGTATCTGTATTTAACGCGCCCGCAGCCGTGGCTATAATGCCTACAAGCTCAAACCCTAAAACTTCCGCTTTTAATGAATCTACATTCAACAAATAGATATTGGGCAGCCCGCTAATATCGGATAATTTATAAGAGCCGGGGCTGTACCCTGCCTTTAAATCCGATGTCATAGATATGTTCATCTCCCATGACGACCCGGGCAGAATAATATTATCATTAAAGGTATACCGTGATTTTAGCATATTTATGGCAATGGGATATCTTGTGATAAAATCGAATATACCGCCCGGCAGATCATACCCCATGCGGGCGAATTTTTCTTCTATGGCGGTGGGATTATCAAAACCGGATTTTATCAACTGTAATTCCGTAACCAGCGTAACATGAGAATTGGTATAAGATTTAGGCATGGTAATCTTGAAACGCGCTCCGTCAACCCCAAGAGGTCCCGCCGACTGCCCTATCTTTGTTTTAGGATTGGGATATTCCATGGCAAAAAGACGCGCCACGTTATACTGATTACGCAAATTTCCATCCAGAACAACATCTACCCAGTACGACATCTCAGGACCGGGATCAATAATATCTTCGTTCTCATCATCATCGCAGGCATAAAAAGTAACAGCCGCAAACACAAACAGAAAACAAAGGAAAAATTTTTGCAAGGTTTTATGTAACATCATTTAAAATATACAAAAAAAAACGGAAAACGGAAAGCGGATCAAAAAAGCACAAAATTTATTACTCAATGCGCGTTATTGCGTTTTATAAGAAAAAATGCTCTAATGAGGTATGCTTAGGTTAGAAGGGCTGCAAGTTTTTTACGGCGGTATACACGCCCTGCGGAGCATCGACTTAGAGGTCGCGGACGGAAAAATTATCACCCTTATAGGCGCTAACGGCGCGGGGAAAAGCACCATGCTTAACAGCATAGTCGGCTTGGTAAAAAGCTCGTTCGGCAAGATTTACTGGAACGATGTTGATATTGCGGGCTGGGACACAAAAAATATTGTAAGCTGCGGGTTAGTCCTTGTTCCCGAAGGGCGCCATGTTTTTCCTAATTTAAGCGTTTACGAAAACCTTCTGCTAGGCGCATATTTTCGTAAGGATAAGGAACAAATAAAAAAAGACAAACAGCGTTGTTTTGAACTTTTTCCACGTTTGGAAGAACGCAGGAATCAAAGCGCGGGAACGCTCTCAGGCGGAGAGCAGCAGATGTTAGCCGTAGCGCGGGGGCTTATGGCAAGCCCAAAATTGTTGATGCTGGACGAACCGTCGCTGGGTCTTGCTCCGCTTGTTTCCAAGATGATTTTTGAAATTGTCCGCGAGATAAACAAAAACGGAACAACAGTTTTGTTGATAGAACAGAACGCTCACGCGGCTTTGGAAATTGCAGACTATGCCTATGTTCTTGAAACAGGAATTATCACAATGCAGGATCGCGGCGATGTTCTTTTGAATGATGACAGGGTACGCTCCGCATATTTGGGAGAATAAAGATAAAGATTACAGCCCGCAGCTTGCACATAACTTTTCTACTAACGTCTGTTTTTTTTATATCGTGTTCGGAAGACAACATTGCCGAACTTTGGACGGACAGGGCGGAGTTTGCATTTTATGCGCAATATTTTAACGCAAGTCAAAACAATTATAAAATTGAAGTACGGCAGTTCAATGACCTTACCAACGCTCTAACAAATACAAAAGAAAAACCGGATATTGTTGCAGGAAGCTGGCTTAAAAGTAAAACGATAAGCTCCAGATGGAGACCTTTAAATTTTATTCTTAATAAACATCCAAATTTACAGAAAAGTTTTTATCCGCCCCTGCTTGCACTTGGAAAGATCGGAAAAAACCAATATCTGTTTCCTGTTTCATTCGATCTTCCTATTATTATTTTTTCTAAAAATAATAATATAACCCTTTCCAATCCTTTTACTATTGATCTGGAAGAAATAAGAAACACGGCTAAAGTTTATAATGTTGAAAAAAACGGAATTTTCAGCCGTATGGGATTTTCGCCCTTGTGGAACAATGAATTCCTGTACCAGACTGCGGTGTTGTTCGGCGCGTCGTTTAAAGAAGATTCGCCTTTAGAATGGAATACCGATGCGCTTAACGCAACTACAGACTATATAAAAAATTGGATACACGAAATTGACGGCGGCGTTCAGACTGAAGATGATTTTATTTACAAATATTTTTTTGATCCGCCTTCAAAACTTGTTACAACGGGACGTATACTTTTTGCTTATATGAGGCTTTCCGATTTTTTTACAACGGCAAGCGAGGTACGGTCAAATCTTGATTTTAGAATGTTGGCGGGTGATAAAACCATACCGGTTTGCGAAAGTGAATGTTTTTACGCTCTGGACAAAAAAGGAAACTCAAAGGGAGCGTCTGTCGCGTTTACAGAATGGTTTTTTAATGAAACAACACAAAGCCTGTTACTGGAAGAAAGCAGAAAGAATCATTTAGCCGATACAATTTTCGGCATAGCCGGAGGCTTTTCCGCAATGCAGACCGTAACAGAAAATATTTTTCAACAATTCTATCCCGGACTTTTAGGACATCAGCCTTACGCCGATTTTTTAGTACCGGCAAATATACTGCCGCAGAATTGGCCGCAGATAAGAGACAGGGTTGTGATTCCATATATACGGGAACAGGCAAGAAATCCAGGAGAATCCAAAAATGACCTTGAAGACCGCATTGCCGAATGGCTGCGTTTTAACAAAAGAGAATTCTCACAATAAGACGTTATGCGCCATTGTTATTCAGGCGGGCAGCCTAACTTTTCTACGGTTCGTCCGGCAACCGCTTCTTTTATTAAATCGTGAATAGCCAAGCTGCTGTATAATTCCGAAGCAAGTTTTAGATCACCATGCAGAACAGGATGCTGCGGACTAAAAAGTACACAACAATCCTGATACGGAAGTATTGAGGTTTCGTAGGTGCCTATAGCGCAGGCTGTTTTTATTATGCTCTCTTTATCCATACCGATAAGAGGACGCAGTACAGGATAAGAGGCTTTACTTTCCGAACAGTTAATATTTTCCACAGTTTGACTTGCTACCTGCGAAAGACTCTCTCCCGTGATAAGGCATTTGCAGCGCCGCATCTTTGCAAGATATGATGCACATTCCATCATTGCCATACGAAGGAGTACCGTTGACCAATCTTCCGGCGCGCTTTCTTTTATGCGCTGTTGTACTTTTGTAAATTGAATTGTATGTAAACGCACCCCCATTGAATAAGCGCCGATTATTCCGGCAAGGCGGACAACTTTTTGCCGTGCTTCATCCGATGTATAAGGGTATGCGTGAAAATATACGGCTTCAAGGCACATACCGCGCATACTCATCATAAAACCCGCAACAGGCGAGTCTATTCCGCCCGACAGCAGCAGCAATCCGCGTGCGGCGGTTCCCACAGGCAATCCTCTAAGCCCTTGATTGACATGACCGTATATATACGCTCTTTCCCTGATCTCAACGGATATTGTTACATCCGGTTTTTGTAATTTTATATTGAACTGTGGAAAATATTTTTTTACAGCGTCTCCGCCCATGCAGCAAATTTTGTACGAATCAAACGGAAAGCTCTTGTCCGTACGCCGCGCTTCAATTTTAAAAGAGCGCATACCGCGGTTAAAACATTCACCGGCTTCGGCAAGTATTGCGCCTAACACGGCGTCAATATTTTTTTCAACCTTCCGCGCCTTGGACCAGCCTGTAATGCCGGAAAGATGTTTTAGTACGTTTTCTACTATGCTTTCCGACTGCGCCCTGCATTTAACGTATATTCTGCCTGAGGCAGTATTTATCTGCGCTCCGCTGCCGCGCAGCATTGCGGCAAGATTCTGCCGTAAAACACGTTCAAAATATGCTTTATTCCCGCCCTTTAATGAAAGTTCACCTAATTTTAAAAGAAATAAACTGTTACCTTCCATTGTTTTTTATTATTTCCATACAGCCTAAAAACCCTTGATACGATTACCGAACAACATATTCTGATAACATCTAAGACATCCCGGAAACATTCCGCCTTCGCTTTCGCTTAGTGTTTTTCTAAAGCGGTTTGCCCTATCGCCGTTGTATATTTCTTTTAGTGTCTGCGTTTTAATATTACCCAAGATATAATCGGGGTAGTCTGCACAAAAATGTACATCGCCGTTATAATTTATATTCATCTGACACCATGGGACTATGCAGTGATTACGGACAGGGGTTTCAAGATCGGAATAATATACATTTATCTTTTCGGGATTCAAGGCAGGAACCGTTATACGCACGGACTTTAACGGCGGTTCTCCAAAGGTACTGTTATGAATTGTTTGAAGTATTTCAAACAGTTTGTGCCCATCGATATTGTTATTGTAACCAGTATTGTAACCCTGCAGACAGTCTATATCCGTATCCAGCTTTTCTTTCATAAATTGTTTTTGTCTTGCAACAATACTATCGTTTGTATATGTTCCCAAATTAAACATCTGTAGATCAATATTTAATTCTTTTGTTGCCGCAACAAATTGTTCAAGGTAACTATAATTCATATTTGTTACCGTAGTAACAATTCCCACAAAAGGAAAATTTGAATTTTGTTTTTTCTTTTCGGCGTTGATCGCCTTAATTCCGCGTATAACTTTATCGTAAGAACCTTTGCCCCGCATAGTGTCGTTTACGTCACGGAAAGCGTCCAGCGAAATAAACACCGTTGTCCATTTATCGCGTACAATCTGCTCCGCATGTTCTTCAAGCAGCGTACCGTTTGTGTTGACGCTGAAGTACATTCCTTTATCTACAATATACTTTGAAAGAGGCATTAAATCGGGGTATAGGAATGGCTCGCCGCCCCAAATATAGATCACAGGCGATATTCCGCTTATCTCGTCGACTATCTGCTTATAACGCTCAAGCGGAACTACGGAAGCCGCCGCCGCTTTTATAACGCCCGGCTCTTTCATGTTTCCTTTATCGCCGAATTGTCCGCACATTACACAATGCATATTACACAGCGGCGTAATCTTTATATACATCAAAGCAAGTTTTTTAAAATGATTATACCCAAAATTTTGTTTAGCCTTAAGTTTGGTTAAACCCATTCTAAAAAAACCCCTAAACATCTTAAATGAGGCCGACGGCGCCTTTGCAAAAAGCATGGGGACAACAGATATATTTACTTTCATATACACTCCAATTTATAAATCCGGTACATCAATATAATTTTAATATACTCTTTACAGTGTCAATTAACAAATCGATCTCTTCAAGAGTTGTTGACCACCCTTGGGAAATTCTAACAGCCTCAAACGATGTTTTTTTATCTATTCCCATTGCGTCTAACACTGGGCGCTCTTTTTTGTTAGAGGAGCAGGCAGACCCCGTTGAGACAGCAAATCCGGCATCGTCCAACAAACGCGCCATAACCTCTCCGGGAATATTTTTAAACGCAAGCTGAACAATGTATGGCGAGAAATTTTTATATTTATCACCGCGGTCTTCATCACGGCAAAAGGGAATTACCGAACAGCGCTCTAACTGCTTAAAAGCGCGGATAAGATAACTCATTCTTTTTTGAGCGGCTTCGTAATTGTTTTGTAAATCGCATACATATTTTTCTACACATTCGGCAAACAAAAATGCGCCTTCGGTATTTTCCGTGCCGCTTCTCACTCCGCCTTCCTGTCCGCCGCCCCTGCAAAAAGAAGCAGCCGGTTTTTTTAAGTAAAGCAAACCTATGCCGCGCGGGCCGCCAAGTTTGTGGGCGCTGAACGATGCGGAGTCAACATCACAATTAGAAAGGTCTATGGGTATCTTTCCCAACGCCTGTACCATGTCGCTGTGAATATGAATCCTCTCCCCTGTGCAGTCTCTAATTTTTCGCGCAAGAGCCGGAATATCGGATATTGCCCCGGTTTCATTGTTTACAAACATCACGGCGGCAAAGGCTGTGTCAGGATATTTTTGCAGCGCCTTTTCCATGCTCTGTTCGTCTACAGCGCCGTTTTGTGAAACATTTATTGATCCGGCTGTAAATCCGAATTTCTTTAGGATGGCGCAATTTTCCGCAACTGAAGGATGTTCAACATTCGAGACAAGAATTCGTTTTTTAGCGCTCTCCGGTCTAGGCAGCATTGAAAAAAGCGCGATGGCATTGGATTCCGTACCGCCGGATGTCCAATACAGATTATCGGGAGGAACATTCAAAACACCGGCGCATTTTTCCCTAGCCTTGTCCAACACGGCTCTTGCCGCGCGTCCCTCGCTGTGTTTTGAGGAAGGATTGCCGAACACGGAAATATCTAGTTTTTCGCGTACAGAAAAAATGGGCGGCGAAGATGCTGCCCAATCAAAATAATGACGTTCCATATTACTATTTTTTATTTTTCCAACGCAATGATATATGAAACTGCACCGTATCCTTTGCTGTCTCTAAAATCATAATTTATTAACAGGGTTGATTGATCCTTCTCTTCCGTAAGCGTTATAAAAATATTTACGGGTTTTACAACGACATTACGCATACGTCTTTTCCAGACAATAGGGGTCTTTTCAAAATTATCGTTGTAAAATTCATAATGCACAGAATTACGGGGGCGCACACCCGCTAGATCGAGAGTTATGTACCTGACGCCGGAAATCTCAATTTGAGTAATCGTAACCAAGGATTCGTAGAGTTTTGTCGTGTCCGCGCCTCTATAATAGGCTTTAACAAGTTTTCCCTTTAGTTTTGTGGTAGTTTGAGCGTAGCCCGCGTTTGCCGCAGCACAAAGTATGACGCAAAAAAACAAAACCCGCCTGCAAAGCCGCATAATAGACCCCCTGTAAACGCACTTAATGCTATACCCATTAGGGGTTTTAGTTAAGGGGCCGCGGAAACCTTCGTGCAATTGAAATAATATCGAAACATAAAATAATAAATTCAAACCTCAAAAATGGTAAAAATCCCTTAGGCTTTACCATTGGCGGGGAGTAAATCCGGCAGGAGGTTCTGCAAGACTAACGGATTCGCCTGTTAATTCCAACACAAAAAAACCGGCTCTGTGGGCATACTCCTTTGCAGCGGGATCAACAATACCGCCTGCCATTGCTCCGATAAGTATTTTTCCTTTACATTGATCAGGCGGATATTTTAGTATCTGTTCCATTCGTTTTAAATGTCGGTCTACATCTCTTGTGTCATCTAATTCACGCTTTACTTCCACAGCCATAACATATTCGCCGTTTGCAAGCAAAATATCAATGTCGCTAAGAATACGGTTATTTTCATCAAACAAGGGGAGACGCTGGTATGCACGTTTAAGATTATATGGATATGCGTCAAATTTTTCCCACAATCTTGCTGCGATTAGCGTTTCTATGAGTTCCCCCAGCGAGCGGTTAAGTCCGCCGACATTTGCGGTTATACGATCAACTCTTTCGAACATTTCCTTTAGGTATTTTCCTGTTTCTTTCAACTCTTTTTCTGTTTCCTCATGCACAAGTTCCATTCTTTCACGAGTTTCCATTAGCGCCGCCCAGACTTTCTCAAAGGTAAGTCCCATTTGCGGTTGTTTCATTACCGGTGCCATATATACCTCCTTAACGGCTTCATATTACACCAAAAAGCCGTAGTACACTAGATATTACGGTGTAAATGTTCGCTGTGCTTGTATTGTTTTAGGCGTCTATGATAAATGTCATAAAAAGGAAAGCGCGGAATTATATGACAGATGATTGCGGCTCCCCTACTGTAGTAACATTTCGTCGCTGACAATTTCGCGGTGTTTCAATTCCTTAAAGCGCGTTACCAGGTCTTCGGGCGATAGCTTGGCTTTTTCCTGCGCGCCTATGTCGAACACTATTTCGCCGCCGTCCATCATCAAAAGGCGGTTGCCCGTCTCGATTGCATGACGCATGTTATGCGTAATCATCATAACGGTGAGTGGCGTACTCGATGTCTGCTTGTGCGCCCGCGCAATGCGATTAGTTATGTCCATCACGAGGGCGGCGTTGGCGGGGTCTAGGGCGGCGGTATGCTCATCAAGCAAGAGCAGCTTGGGGTGCGACATAGTTGCCATGAGGAGCGAGAGCGCCTGACGTTGACCGCCCGACAGCAGCTCCACATTGTCGGAAAGCCGATCCTCCAGTCCCATATCCAGCTCGGCAAGTTGTGCTCTGAATTGTTCCCGTTTATGTTTGTTCAAATTGACTTTGAGTTGTTTGTAGCCTTTATAGCTGGCGAGCATCATATTGTCTTCCAACGTCATTTTCCCCGCCGTTCCAAGGAGCGGACTCTGGAAAATACGACCTATATACCGTGCCCGGACAAATTCTTTTTGGCGGGTGATGTCGATGGTAACGCCCTCATCATCTGAGTTGCTATTGTTACCGTCAGCAACGTTCATCGTGATAGTGCCGGTGGTTGGCAGCAGGTTTCCGGAAATTACGTTGAACAGCGTACTTTTACCCGCGCCGTTTGAGCCGACTATTGTGATAAAGTCGCCGCGCCGTACGTTCAGGTTGATGCCGCGCAAGGCTGTGTTTTCGTCCGGCGTACCCGCCGCGAACGTGATACCCACATTGCTAATGTTAATCATTGCCGCCCTCTTTGCGCTTGCTGCCAAACCGTCCATGCAGTTTATGCGGCAGCTTTGCCGGTATTTTCGCCTGCGTTGCGATTAGGCAGAGAATGATAAGCGCTCCGGTAACAAATTTAAGGTCGTTCGGTCCCATGTTGATTTTCCAGCCGTAGACACGGGCAAAAAACATCAGCGCGCGGTATAGAATTGAGCCTAGAAGCACACGAAAGGTAAGTAGAGCGATTTTATTTGACCTAAGCAGAAATTCACCTATCATCACTGCGGCAAGACCTGCCAGCACCACACCCGTTCCCGAGCCTACATCTGCAAAGCCGTTGTACTCCGCCGCCAGCGCTCCTGCAAATGCCGTAAGTCCGTTAGCAATGCAGATGCCTATACCCTTGACCACTTCGGGGTTCATCCCCTGCGAAACAATAAGCTGCGGGTTGGAGCCGAGCGCACCCGTCGCGAGTCCAAAGTCCGTGTGGAAAAATACGTCGAGCAGCAGTTTGAATATCAGTGTTATCAAAAGCAGAAACAGTAGAACGGCAAGGTCGCCTGATAAAAAATGCGTCCGCGCCGCAAACTCGGTAATCTTACTGAACAGTGTGTCCATTTTTAGAAACGAAATGTTTGACCTGCCGCCCTGTATGCGCAAGTTTACCGAGTAGAGCATCGTCATGGTAAGGAAGCCAGCTAGGAGCCCGGGCACCTTGAGCTTGCTGTGAATCAACGCAGTTGCAAGTCCTGCGAGGCACCCCGCGCCAAACACAGCCGCGAAAATTAACAGCGGCGGCGCACCGCGCATTAACAATGCCGCCGTCACGGAGCCTCCCAGTGCGAAGGAGCCGTCAACCGTTAAATCGGCGAAGTCCAGCACCCTGAATGTTAGGAACACACCCAACACCATGATGCCGTAAATCAAGCCTTCTATGATGATAACTTCTATCATTTTTGCGTTATTTTGCCGTTTTGATATATGATGTTTGCCGAGTCAAGGTATTTCTTAGGAATAGTGATACCGCAGGCCGCAGCAGCATCCAAGTCGAGGAGAAAATCGCTGTCGGCTGCCTCTGTCATAAAGCGCACGGGAATATCGGCGGGTTTTTTGCCGTTCAAAATCTGCAAAACTATTTCACCGGTTGCCCTTCCCGCCTTATAATAATTAAAGCCGGACGCAATAACACAGCCGCCGTCCATCGCGCCGGTTACATCACCGGAGAAGATCGGCTTTTTTGCGGCATTAAAAACCTGCATGAGTGAAGGCAGCGCAGAAAACACCGTGTTGTCCGTTGTCAGGTAAATACCGTCAACACGTCCCACAATCGCTTGGGAGGCAGCACGTACTTCGGCAGATGTGGAAATTGACTGCTCGACAACAGTAATCCCCAGTTTCTTTGCGGCTGCCTGCACTTCCTGCAATGCGGAAATTGAATTGGCTTCGTTACTTGTGTAAATGTAGCCAAGGGTTTTGATACCGGCAATTTCCTTGAAAATCCTTAGGTGCTCCTCGGTTGGAATAGCGTCCGACATACCTGTTACATTTCCCTCGCCGTGCGCCACCGTGGATACTAGTCCCGCGCCAACAGGGTCGGTTACCGTTGCGAAAACCACGGGTATGTCCTTTATCGCCGTAGCCAGTGCCACTGCAACAGGAGTTGCGATACCCACGGCAACCGCCACCCGCTCGCTCTTAAATTTTGCCGCAATCTGTGCCGCCGTGTTCACATCGCCATTGGCGTTTTGACGGTCGTACACCGCCGCAATCCCCGCTTCGTTCAGCACATCAATCACGCCCTGCTCCACAGCATCCAATGCCGGATGTTGTACAATCTTAGCAATGCCGATTGTTACCTTTCCTGTCGGCGAAGCCTTCCCTCCGGCAAACGCCGAAGCCGTTGCAGCGCACAACAGCGCAATCAGTATTAGTTTTTTCATAACACACCTTCCTTAATCAGAATATTCGTTTCTACGCATAGAAACGAATACATATTAGCGAATTTTCTTGTTTTTGAAAAGGGGGCGCGCATTGCCTCCCGATAAACGTTACTATTCACAGCCTATTTTAGCCTGCTGAAAAACCTCATTCAACGAGATGGGTTTGCCAGTGCAGAGTCTGGATAAAGCATAAAAGCCGTTCACGGCGTTTCGGTTGCAGGTTTCGATATATGA
>BNVA01000038.1 GCA_025997755.1 Spirochaetia bacterium
CCCCTTGCCATAGTTTTGGACGACCGCGTAAAATCGCAGGCTACAATAAGAACGGCTATACATGACTCGGTTCAACTTTCCGGTTTCGGTGCGGACGAAGCGAACAACATAGCCCTTACCCTGCGCACAGCCGCCCTGCCTGTTGAGCTTGTAGTAGCCAACCAACAGAGCATAGGCGCGTCTCTGGGCGAAGATACAATTTACAGAGGCTTATACGCGCTTCTTGGCGGTCTTGGTGCCGTAATGGTGTTTATGGTTTTATTCTACAAGGCATCCGGCTTTAACGCGGTTGTAGCTCAGGTCTTAAATATTTTTATAATGTTCAGCGTACTTTCCGCTTTTAACTTTACACTCACACTACCCAGTATCGCCGGTTTTATTCTAACTATAGGTATGGCGGTTGATGCTAACGTAATTATTTTTGAGCGTATAAAAGAGGAACTTAAATTGAAAAAAAGCCGCAAATCGTCGGTTGACGCAGGTTTTGACAAGGCGTTCTGGGCGGTTATGGACTCAAACATCACCACATTTATAGCGGCTTTGTTCCTTTCGCAGCTCGGTTCGGGTCCAATTCAAGGTTTTGCAGTAAGCCTTGCAATAGGCGTGTTTAGCTCCGTGTTTACCGCACTCTTTGTATCACGGTTGATGTTTGACTTTGGTACCGATGTTTTGCATAGCGAAAAAGTGGCGATAAGCTGGAGGATCAAATAATGAAGCGGATAATTCTATTTTCAAAAGGTTTTCTTCCTGCGGCTATTTTTTCTGTCTGTCTTATAGTGTTTGGACTCGTGGGTTATATAGTTAATGGCGGTTTTAACTTAGGCGTTGATTTTAAGGCGGGTCTTATACAGGAAGTTCAATTTGCGCCTACAGCGTTTAAACTTACTTACTCCGCCCGTGGAAACGCTCAAATTTTGTTCAGCAGGGTCGGCATTGATATTGTTATATCCGGTGCGAATATTGAAGGCGCGGATTACCGGTTTGATTGGGTAGACAACCCTACTCTGGGGGTTCTGCAAACCGCGCTTACAACTAAGGTTGAGGGGCTTTCGGTGGAGCTTGAAGGCGACAGCGCGGCTCAAACTTCAACTCTTATACAAAACGCGCAGGGCAACCCGCAGCTTGGCGAAACTCCTTATTTTGTCCACTATCTGCCGCCTAATAGTCAGGTAATAGAGATTTCGGAGCTTAGAGACAGCCTTTCTGAGTTGGGCGAGGTTTCGGTTCAGGTTTTAGGTGAACCAGAGGAGCGTCATTTTATGATTCGTATGGACGATTCAAAGGAAAACTCTGTACCCACCGAAAAGATTTTTAGCGCTCTTGAAGATCACTTCGGCTCAGGCAATGTTGTAATAACACGTTCCGATTATGTAGGCTCGCGGTTTTCCAAACAGTTAAGCGATCAGGCAGGTGTTTTGATGGTTCTTACGCTTTTATTGATACTGATCTATGCCTCAATACGGTTTAAGCCGCAGTTCGCCATAGGAGCGGTTTTGGCTATTGCCCACGATGCCCTGATTATGGTCGGGGTTATCGTGTGGACACGCATGGAATTCAATACCACGACCATTGCGGCAATACTGACGATCTTAGGTTATTCAATAAACGATACTATCGTTATATTTGACCGTATACGCGAAACCCGCAGACTATACCCGGAAGACGGTTTTGTTAAGGTGCTTGACCGTGCCATAACGGAAACCTTAGGCCGCACGGTAATAACAACACTTACAACTATGCTGGCGGTAGTTTCGCTCTATGTCTTTACAACGGGTTCTATGAAGGATTTTGCGTTTGCCTTGCTTGTGGGTATGGTTTCAGGCGTTTATTCAACAATATTCATTGCCTGCGGCTGGACGAACTTTTGGAATACTTATGTTAAAAAAGAAAAGAAAGGCGGTAAGGTAGCGGCGGCTCACGCATAGCGTTTTCCGTCTACTCTAGGTTTAGATCGCCCGCATCCACATCTTTGTCTATTTGGGCAGGTTGTGTAGGCGGGCGTTTTATTTTTTTTGGTTTTTGGGCAGCTTTTATTTTTGGGCGGGGATTTGCCGCAGAAAAAACCATCTTAAAATATATTAAAACGGCAATAGCGGCAATTATCACCTGCCAAGACGTAATCACGTTTTTTAACACAAAAAACAATTCGGAAGAGATCATACCTATACAATTATCGGTAATCCGCAATGGGTATATGCAAAAAATACCGCTGTACATTGACCTTTTTCTGTGAAAACAGCATATTTTAGATACGTAATATGTAGTTTTGAAACCTCTATCGCCGTTTGTGCGCTCTATTATCCGAATTTTCACTTTTTCCGTTATTGTAGCGGCTTCTGCGCTATTTTTACGTCCTTTGCAGGAACAAATATTTCAAAATGTTGAAGTGCTGCGCGACAGGTATGTTTTTTTTGCGGAAAAAACACTGGGTAAAACCATAAGATATGCTTCGATAAAACCATCCCTTTTTGGAACTATAGATATTCGAGCGGTTTCTTTAACCGGCAAGGTTGCCTCCTACAAAGACTTAAATCTGCCGGACATATTTGTAAAACGCCTGCGTGTAAGATACTCGCTTAGGGAACTGCTGTCCGGTAGTATACCGTCCGCCGTTTTAGGCTTGCGTCTTGATAAGCCGGATATAATGTTTAATTCGGAAGTTGAGCTTAAAGATTTTTTTGTAAGACGCCCGGACGGTAATTCAAGCGTGAATATTGCCGAAAAAATCAACCCTGTTATTCTTGTATTAAAAAACGGTTTCTCATTGCGCATAACCGGCGGCTCAGGTTTTTTGCGGGCCGGCGGCAGTAAAATATCACTTGCGAATTTAACTTTAAGGGCAAAGGCGCAGGACGGAAGGGTGAACTTTAAGACAAACTGGAATGCAGATGCGGCTCTTGCCGGTTTTTTTAAATCTCCATTCAATGCTGCAATTCCGGGAAAGATTTCCGGTTTTTACGATGCTAAAAAAAGCGAAAGCGAAATAAGAACAGCCTTTACATCCGTAACAACAGATATTTTTTCTTTAAAGAATATTGTTTTAAAAGCGGGTTTAAAAGACAACAATATTATTGTTCAAAAAACAGGCGGACGAAAAAACTTGGATCTTAACTTGCGTTATGATCTTGATAATTCCATTTTTGCGGCGGCAGCGGAATTTAACAGGTTCAGCCCGCCTTCTATGATCACATGGCTTAATAAAACAAAGACAATAAATAATTATCAGAGATTGCGTATAACGGGCGATGCCGCTCTTAATTGGGATAGGCAAAATGGTTTTGCGTATAATGCTGATCTTGACGGCACAACAGAAAATTCTTTTCCGTTTGGAACAGGACTATTTCAGCTTGCAGGTTTTGGAGATTTACACGGTGTTGACATTCAAAATTTTAACATTGAACTGGATCGGGGCAGATTGTCGTGGATCGGGAATATGGATTTTGACAATATTTTGCCTAACGGAACTCTTGTTGTGGATAATTTTAACTTTACAAAGAGCGGCGACAAAGAAAAAACAAATTCCGTAAACGGAGAATTTCTTATAACAGGTTATGATAATACGATAATACTGTGGACGGATACGCTTGCATTCGGCAGTACTGAGCTTTCGGCGTTTGACGGTTCCATAACAAGGAACGCCGGAAAGTATGACCTAAAGATTAAGGCGCTTCGTTTTAAAAACATGGAATCCTATGAAAATGTGGCTTTGTCAAATATAGGAGCCGTAGTTTCATTTGATACAAGATCGAATGAGCTTGAAGGCAGGCTTGAGCTTGAATACTTTAGTTTACGCGACCTAATGGAAATTGCGCGATCCGCCGGCGAGATACCTCATACTCCTTCTGTTACGGAAAATATAATAAATAATATAACGATGACTACAGAAATATTTGTTTCCACAGATTTTAAACATATACTTTACAATGTTCCGCGCTTGGTTACGGTGCTTGAAAGTAACAAAGATGTATGGGCAAGTTCTTCGATCTCCGGTACGGATAAATACTTCAACTTAGATGAAAGTCATATTGTTTGGAAAAACGGAAGCGTTGATTTAGACGGCAATGCAGAATTCACAAATGTCAATGATATTTTATTTAACGTAGGTCTTTCGCGTAATAACAGTTATTATGTTCTAAACGGAAATGTTTTGGACAAGCGCAGCGTGAGTCTTTCAAGTCCTTCCGGGCTTACCGCAAACTTTTCTATGTCGGAGGATCAGAGGTTTTCGGGCTTTATTCTTGTAGATAATATGCAGGTACCCATTGGAAAACAAATTGTAGAGATAAATGTCGAATCGGATTTTCGTTACGATTCACTTGAATCATGGGAAATGAATTTAGACAGCCTTAGAATATCGAATTTTATCGCCGCAGCGGATACATCCTTGATTGAGATGGAAGGACACGCGAATCAAGACGGCGCGGAATTTGGAAGATTGTTTTTTAATGACGGCAGGGGAGCGCTTTCTGGAGATGCGCTTTTGCACTGGGATAAAACGGAAATTCAAACAGTCGGATACACAAATTTTAACGGCGCGGCAAATTTAAGCAATGCAATAGGGGATGAATCTGTTCATCTGGAATTGCATAAAGACGATAATTTCTTTTTTGTTTCCGCGCAGGCAAATAATTTTCAAAGCAGCCGTTTTGTAAAAAATAATTTTAATTTTCTTGTTTCAGGTTATTTAGATTTTACGCAGACAAATAATGAATTCTGGTCTGTAGCCTTTGCGCTTTCGTCACTTTCCGGAAGATTAGGTTCAACAGATGTAAATATAAAAACAAACGGTACTTTGGATTCTAAGTCTTTGGTGTTAAATGAAACTAATGCTTATTTCGGCGGCGTAATGGCGGATGTGCCGTTTTTAACGATTGATCTTGACAGCAATAAATTTTACACAAACGCGGCTTTGTACGGAGAGCTTTCAGATAATCAGCTTAATGCCGACTTGTCATTGAACGCGGATTTCGCACCTATTAAATCATGGTTTGAAATAGATTCCGCGTTAAAAAATTTCCAAGGGAATATGAGTGTACAAAATATCGGTTATAGCACAACGCAAATTGATGAGCCGTTTAATCTTGGGATAAAGCGTACAGATACTACATTTTCTGTAATAGGCGGACCCAGAAATATGATACGGGTACAGCTTGACGAAACAGGAGAGTTTTTTGCCTCGTTCTCCGCGCCTTCGCCTATAAAGGGAACCATTGTAGGACTCGTAAAAGACGGAGAGATAGACGCCGCAACTTCAAATTTCTATATTGATCTTTCAAATCTTTGGAAGTACATACCCACCCAAATGGTAAATTTTTCAGGCGGTTTTATAATTGCAGATATACGCGTACAAGGCTCAATTCAGGATCCGGGATTTTTCGGCAGCGCCGTAGCGAATAGCGTAAAGATGGGTTTACCCGGCTTTTTAAGCGAGGACATAGGACCTACTCCATGCAATCTGCGGCTTGAAGGTAATGAGATGATTCTGGAGCCGTTTGTTACTGCCGTAGGCAAGTCGGGAGAGTGTTTGGTGGACGGTTCTTTCCGCTTTAGCAGATGGATTCCCCGTGATTTCAATCTTTCGCTGTCTGTTCCGTCAAAACATCCTATACCTATTGGTCTGGATATTTCAGGGTTTTTGGCAGATGGAAAAGCATCGGGCAAGCTGAATATCGAAAAAAACGAGATGGTCATGCGTATAAGCGGAGATGTTGTCTGTGATGAAGCCGAACTTACTATGAATTTTGAAAATAACAGGGCAAATCAAGCAGAAGAACGCGATTCTACACTTGCAATTCAAACCGATATTACGCTTACATCGGGCAGAAAGGTCGAATTTCTTTGGCCTAATGCCGATTTTCCCATTCTACGGGCAAACGCGGCATCAGGCTCACATCTTGCTATAATGAGCGACAGCCAATCGGAACATTTTTCGGTAAAAGGCGATGTCGGCTTACGCGGCGGCGAGCTTTTTTATTTTCAAAGGAGTTTTTATATACGTACCGGAAGTTTGACATTTAACGAAACCGAACTTAGTTTTGACCCCCATATTACCACTAGAGCCGAATCACGGGACAGGGCTAACTCAGGCGCCGTTACCATATCCATGGTTATAGATGATCAGCCTATACGCAATTTTTCTCCGCGTCTTGAATCAAATCCGCCTCTCTCTCAGGTTGAAATTTTGACTTTATTAGGCGAAAAACTTACCGGTACTCCGGGCGAAAACAACGCTATTGAACAGGCTTTTGTTACGTCAACTGCGGATGTTCTGGCTCAATTCGGTGTTGTACGCAGTTTTGAAAGGGTTATAAGAGATTTTCTGCACATTGATATGTTTTCGGTACGTACACAGGCGCTGCAAAATGCGATTTTATTAAATACTTTGCAAAGAACCAATCAAATTGAGCCCAGAATTGGTAACTATTTTGATAATACAACTGTTTTCTTAGGTAAGTACATAGGTACCGATTTATTTATTCAGGCTATGGTTTCGCTGCGTTATGACGAAAACCGTGTAGAATGGGGTGGGTTGTCGATAGAACCGGATTTAAGTATTGATTTTAAAGCGCCGATTGTTGATATACGGTGGGAGATAATGCCTCGGCATGGCGAGTCGCTTTGGATCCCCGATAACCGCATAACTATATCAAAAAAATGGTCTTTGCCATAACCATTCACTTGAAAGCGGGTTTATTTAAAATATAAACTATATGTAGTTATTAGCAGCACTTATTTAAGTATATAGAAGTATATAGAAGTGTAAAGAATATTTTTGGAGATTTGATGTATTTGAAAAAGCTAATCCTCTTTTTGCCCGTTTTTTTTATTTTTTCAGGCGCGATCTTATTCGCTCAGGACGAAGAGGAATGGTATATAGGTAAACCCATCAAAGATATACGTTTTGACGGGTTAAATCATGTAAGTTTAAAAGAGCTTGAAGGTATTACAGAACCGTTTTTGGCGCAGCGTTTTACGGACGAGCTTTTTTGGGAGCTGCAAGGGAAACTCTATGCCCTTGAATTATTTGATGAGGTAAAACCAAATGCCGTTCCCGCGGATACTTTGGGCAGCGAGGTAATAATAAGATTTGAAGTTGTTGAGCGTCCTGTTGTCTCAAAAATCACTTTTAGAGGTAACAAGGGTTTGCGCAATTCGGAATTGCTTGATGTAGTTTCCTTAAAAACAAACAGCGTAGCGAATCAATTAAAAATCAGACTGGATGAACAGGCGATCATAGATAAGTATTTACAAAAAGGTTTTCCGGACATAACCGTCCGATCCGAAATAGGCAATGTTGAAAATTCAGCAGTAGAGGTAATTTTTCATATTTCGGAAGGCGAAAAGATAACTATAGAAGACATACGTTTTGAGGGGAATAGTATTTTTTCGGAACGTACTTTGCGCAGTCAAATTTCATTAAAGCCAAAAGGAATAATAAATGACGGCGCTTTTATGGAAACAAAACTTGTTGTAGACCGTGCCGTCTTAACTCAGTTCTACCATGACCGCGGCTATATAACTATGGAGATCACAGACCTAATCCGTGAGATCAGAAAAGACGAAAAAGGAAATCACCTGACACTGGTATTTAGGGTAAACGAAGGTCAGTTGTGGACATTTGGCGGCGTTACTTTTGAAGGAAATCATATTTTTTCGGAAGCCCAATTACAGGCTCTTATTAAGTCAAAAACGGGTGATATTGTAAACGCGGGCAGGCTGGAGATGGATCTTCAAGGCGTGGCAGACCTCTACTACGAAAACGGATATATTTTTAATACAATCGGACGCGAAGAGATAAAAGACACAAGCGAAAATGTAATTTCCTACCGTATACCCATAGTCGAGCGCGGGCGTGCGCATATCGAACGCATAATTGTACGCGGAAATACCAAAACAAAAGATCATGTTATTAGGCGTGAAATACCATTGGAACCCGGGGATGTATTTTCAAAAACAAAGATAATGGACGGACTGCGCAACCTTTACAATTTGCAGTACTTTTCCGAGGTTGTACCGGATACGCCTGCCGGCAGCGCGGACAGCCTTATGGACCTTATTGTAAATGTTGAGGAACAGCACACTACCGATATTCAGGCAGGCATTACATTTTCAGGCTCCTCCGATCCGGATGCCTTTCCTATTTCGGGACTATTGAAGTGGAGCGACAGGAATTTTTTAGGCGGCGGCAATACGCTTGGCGCGGAGCTTAACGCATCGCCCGATATTCAAAATATATCGCTGCAGTATACTCACCGCTGGATATTCGGGCTGCCCCTTTCCGGCGGATTCGATTTTACTATACAACACGCAAAGCGTGCTGCGGCAATGGATAATGCCGCGCCTTTTTTTGAAGGCAATGAAACATTCGCCTTTCCCGACGGTTTTTGGTCATTTGCGGAATACGATGCCGCCGGTAAACTGCCGCCGGACGCCTATCTTATGTCTTATGAACAATGGAGCATATCGTTGGGATTTTCTACCGGCTATAGATTCCTTATACCGCAGGGTATATTAAGCTTGGGCGGCGGTATAAGAGTGGGTGTCAAGTACAATGATTTTGATAATATCACCTATCGTCCTTTTGACCGTTCACTAAGGACAAGGCATGGTGAATGGACACCCGCAACCGTTTTTAATTTAAGCGTTTCTCTGGATCAGAGGGATATTTATTATGATCCGAATAAGGGTTATTACTTTAGCGAACGTTTCGCAGTTTACGGAATTTTGCCGGAAGATGTAGAAATTGAGCATTACAACCGTAACGACATAAAAGCCGAGTGGTTTCATACCCTATGGAATTGGCAGGTACACGAAAAATGGGCGTTTAAAGGAGTTTTCGGCATACATACGGGATTGTCGCTTATTTTTCCGCAGCCCGGATACGGCGAAAACCCGATTATTGAAGATGTAAATAAGTTATCAATAGACGGTATGTTTATAGGACGCGGTTGGACGGGGGAACGCCTAAACAGAGGACTTGCCCTATGGGAAAACTGGATGGAATTACGTATACCTATTGTGCCGGGTATAATAGCTCTGGATTGGTTCTTTGATATGGCGGTAAGGAGGCCAAAGCCCGGCGATATGTTTAAGGTTTTCTCAAGCGAAGGTCATAATCTACTTGAGGATATGAGGTTTAGTTTCGGCGGCGGCGTACGGTTTGCTCTGCCGCAGTTTCCGTTCCGTTTTCTGTTTGCAAAACGCTTTCACGTTGTTGGCAATGAATTTAAGTGGGTTTCCGGCTCTATAGGCGGCGATCCCAACAATCCTGCGTTGGGCTTGGATTTTGTAATATCTTTTGCGGTATCAAGTTATTAGGAGAGAAATAGGAGGGAAAAATGAAAAAAACTTTTTGTTGTACAGCGTTGATTATCTTTGCCGTTTCCGGTATCTTCGCGCAGCAAATTACACGGTTTGCCGTGATTGATATGTCAAAGGTGTATACAACATTTTTTAAGGACTCAAAACCTGTCCGTGACTTTGAGGATCAAAGCGCCCGTGTCCAAGCGGAGATAGACCGTATGAATAAGGAAATTCAGGATTTAAAAATCAAACAGGTAGATGCCGAAATGAAAGGGGACACCAACCTTGCGCTAAAATTGGAAAACGACATTTACAGAAAATCCGAGTATTTAAAAACCTATTTTACAGTAAAAACACAAGAACTACAGGATAAGAAAAAAAGATTGTCGCAGTCCTCCGATTTTTGGGATCAGATAAATACCGAGTTACGTCTTGTTGCGGAAAGCGAAGGTTATAGCATGGTTATAAACTTAAACGAAAACAAGGGCATACTCTGGTTTAGCCCCACCGTAGACATAACGGACAAGCTGATACAAAGCCTTCAAACAAAAGCCAAAAGGTAGCGGCGGCACAGCATAGCCATCACGCAGGGTAGTTTAGATTTTCACTCTTTGCCTGTTTTAAAAGTTTCCGGTAGCGCTCTGCTTCCCACTTTGCCATGTTAAGGTTTTGCTCGCTGTAGTTGCCGCATTCTTCGGGTTTTGCGCCGGGTATCTCCCCTTCAAAATTGCATATCCAATCCATTAGTTCAACGATAAGCGGGCGGACTTTTTCCGAGCTAAGGTCGCCTTCAAATATCACGTAAAAACCTGTACGGCAGCCCATGGGACCAAAGTACACTGTCCTTGCCGCCCATTCCTTGTGTGAACGCAGGAAGGTAGCGCCTAGGTGTTCAATCGTATGAATAGTAGGCATATCCATAACCGGTTCTTTGTTGGGCTGTTTAAAGCGCATATCAAAGGTGGTTAGCACCGTGCCTCCGAATTTGTCTTTCCGTGAAACATAGAGTCCGGGCAAAAGCCTTAAATGATCAACCTGAAAGCTTGCAATTTTTTCCATACCTTTCTCCTTTAAGAATTTTTGATTATACGTTTTACAATCTCAGACGAGTTCTTTGCCGCTACGGGAAGATACTCATCGAATTTTACAGGCGATTCCTCTCCGGCAAGGTCTGATAATGCCCTTATCACAATGAAGGGAACATTGAACAGGGTGCAGACTTGGGCAATAGCCGCGCCCTCCATCTCGACGGCGCGCATATCGGAAAAAATTCCTGCAACTTTTTTTATGCGCTCCGGTTCGCACATAAACACATCGCCGCTGCCGATAAGCCCTTCAACATGGTTTAAGTTTTCCGGAAGGAGTTTTTCTTTTTTTAGATCATCAATGGCTTTGCCGGCTTTTTCGATAAGAGCCTTATCCGCCGTAAATAGGGGCGGCATCCCGGGAATCTGACCCAGAGCGTGACCAAAGGCGGTTATATCAAAATCATGCTGAACAAGGGTCTTGGACAGAACCACATCGCCGAAGTTGAGTTTTACCTTTGAGTCCGGCAGATTGATGCCGCCGGCGCAGCCTGTGTTTATTATGAATTCAGGTTTTAGTCTGTTTATAAGCAGAGCGCAGCCTACGGCGGCATTTACCTTGCCTATGCCGCAGCGTAACAAAACTATTTCTTTATTTTCAAGTTTACCGCAAATAAAATCAAAACTGCCTATTTTTTCTGTTTTAACATCTTTCATCAAAGAGCGAAGTATGGTTACTTCTTCTTCCATTGCCCCTATTATGCCAATCATAAAAACTCCTAAATTCAAAACTCAAGTGATCGAAAAATGATCCGCAATATCATCGCGCCATTCCGCATGTTTTTCATTATCCTCTATTTCAATAATTTTTTTAATAGTAAAATTGCGGTTATTTTCAAAATGAACGACACCGAATCTTCCGCCGCCTATGTACGTAACGTTATCCCCTTTTTCAAGATGTTCCGAGGCTAAAACACGTTCACGTATACAATCAAAGTGCAGGGTTTCCCCCGTATTTTTGTCGTGTATAGCCTGAGCAAGCTCCTTGATCGGCTTATTGCAGGCGGGACAAATAGGTTCCGGAATCGGTGTGCCGGATTGTTTTACAGGAATCCACTTGGGACGTGATTTTAAATGTTGAAAATTCTTATCGTTATGGAATTGTATATTTTTTTTAATATCGCTTTCACTTTTATTATTTGCGCCATTGTCGCGTTCTTTTTGCCGCCAATTTTTTTTGTGCCGGTTATTACCGCCCCTCCCATTGCCGTTCGTCATACGCTCCCCCCTGAGGGATACCCAAAATTTCATTACTCAAAACCTGAGCAATGCGGAGCATAGCTCCGTAAAGATAGTCTTCATTATTTATCTTTTCTTTAAGTTCCGCAACCCGAAGCGGGTCTGTGGTTTTTCTCCTGCGCTCTGCCTGAATACCTATCATACACTCTCCGTAAATGCCGCCGTTATATGCTTTATAGTATCAATCCCAATAAACAAAACATCAAAACGTACGGACGCCTCACTATATTCTCGATGTTTTAAGAGAAAAAACTTAGCAGTTTCTATGATCCTCTGCTGTTTTTTTTTGCTTATCGAGTATTCAAGATTTTCTATAGAAAAAGCCGACCATGCCTTAACTTCGATAAACACGATGGTCGAGCCGTCAATAGCCACTATATCAACTTCTCCGGCTTTTGAGCGGAAATTACGGGTGATTACCTTTAAACCTGCTTCCTCAATATGATAGACCGCACGATCTTCCCCCTGTTTCCCAAGAGAATTTTTATTATTCTCCTGCGATTTTTTCTTTTTCGATGGGGGATTCAATTTTTACTCCATTTGCGGATGTTTCCAGAATTTTATTTTTACCGTCCGGCGTTTGTTCATCTAAAAGCTGAACTATGGGATAACGGGGATCGGCGGGGTTTACATCAACAACCTGAGCTTTTTTCTTGTTTGAAAGCATAACGAACTGCCCTATGGGATAGATAGAAAGCGAAAAAACAAGTGCCCGCACCACGGTATCGTCGTACTGTTTACCTTCGTTGCGCAAAAGGTCTGTAATGCCCGCATAACCCTCCCTTGCCTCTTTATGGGGGCGTTTTGATGTTATGGCTTCGTAAGAGCAGGCAACGGCTATTATTTTGCCGTAAAGACTAATCCGCTCGCCGGAGAGACTGCGCGGGTAGCCTGTTCCGTTTTCCCTCTCGTGGTGCTCATAAGCCGCCGCACTTACCGTCATTGGAAAATCAAACGCTTTTAATATCTCAAAACCTAATGCCGGATGAAGCAGTATAGTCTCGCGGTTCCGATCCGAAAGCTCGCCTTTATTCAAATAAACACTGGCGGGGAGCCGTACCATTCCTATTTCATGCAGAAGCGCCGCAACCCCAAGTTCAATCAGCCTGTAAGGCGGCAGTTTTAAATAATTACCGATGATTATCGACAAAATTGTTGATTTTGCCGCATGGGCGGCAAGAAAATTTTCATCACCAACAGGACCTACATTGTGCTGTATTTGCAGTAAAAAACGGCGGTTCTCTTTTACCTCATCGCAGACATCTTTGATTTTTTCCGCAACCATGTCAAAAGTGATACGGTTTTTCATAGCGGCGCGGGCAAAAATGTCGGCGGTAAATTTTTGAAAACCGGCAAAGAAACTCTCCGCAGATTTTAGTTTTTCCGTGTCGTTTAACGCGGAAAGATCGTCTTTTTTGATTGCCGGTTTTACCGTCTTATAACTTTCCTGCGGCACCCCCTCACTTAAAACCGAAGTTACCTGCCAATTTTTTAAGATGTCTAAAAGCTCCTTTGTAACCGGAATTTCCGGCGAGGTAAAAACAAAACCCGAATCAATAAAGACAGGCTCGGTAAAAAAGTAATTTAAAGGAATTGTTTCAACCGCATAGTTAATCATACCACTTAA
>BNVA01000039.1 GCA_025997755.1 Spirochaetia bacterium
CGCACCCTGCGCCATATCGCGTGCTGTTTCGCGGCTGACCGCGCCATATTTTTCAAGTTCTTCGCGGGCAAGCCCAAGCATCTTGATTTTTGCGTCAATGGTGTAGGTAACAAACGAACCCCAAAAAACATTTGACGCGCCCGGTATTGACGCAAGCAGGTCTGCAGCAAGACCTGCGGTACAGGATTCCGCCAACACGATTTTCAACTTTTTTTCGGACAGTACTTTGATTATAGTTTCTGCAGTGGCATTGATCACGGTATTGGTACCACTTCAATTTGTGATACATTTTTTAATTTAACGATGACACTTGTGTCAATAACACTACCATTCACTGGGGTCAACTTTTTCACAGCCTTCCTCAAAATACGCTTTTACTGCTTGCATGGTTTTCTCCTGTTATTAACATACAACTTCACGCTTCATGTTTTTTGATACATAGAGTGCGTCTAAGTCTCTATTGAACTGAGCGATTGTATTTTCCAATGCGGCAAGTCTTGTACGCATTACTTCTTCATTACTTACACGCTTAATTTTTCCGGCTAAAACGGCAGTTTCAACATCAGAAACTATGGATTCAATTTCTTCTCCGGTTAAGTCTTCTGCTTTAGGCATTTAATTCCTCCAGTAAATAATAGTATAACTTCCTCAATTTCATTGCGTGTATAACCTTTATTGTATCATCTTCAATTATTGCGATTATTTCAATGGGATTTCCGTTGTTGTCAAACCCGACATATAACCGTTTTAGCGGGTCTTCTTCTAACATATATTCAATATGATGTTTGCTCATACAGTCATTGATTGCCGCGTAAGATACGCCATGTTTATATGCGCTATTAATAACTACAAGTTTCATTTTACTAAGCGGTAAAATTCATTCGGCGTTTAACTGTTGTAATTCGGCTTTTATTTCGTCTGTGCCGCGCGCGAATATTTCTACTTCTTTACCTGCGTTTGTCATACAACACTGCCCTTCAAATAGAACTCCGTCTGCAATGCGCAATCTTCCGGCAGCAATATCGCCTTTTACCTGAGCGCCCGTCATAAGATCAACTTTGTCCTCCGCGCGTATGTCCGCTGCGACGAAACCGTGTACCGTAATTGATTTGACGTATATGTGATCGGCTTCGACCAGAGCGCCTTTGTCTATAATCAAATTTCCCGGCGATTCTATAGTGCCATAGAATTTCCCGCGTATGCATAGCGTTTGCGCAAAACGTAAGGTGCCGCGCAGAACAGTACTTTCGGATAGCGTTACAACCGGTGTGTTTTCTTTTGGTTTGTCGTCTAATAGTCCCATGTCAATAGCTTACAGTGTCTCTTATAGGTTTTTCGAGGATCGTTATACCGATCTCTTTTTCTTTCATGCCCTTCCATTCATTTTCCATCTGTGAAAGGCGGTCTTTTAGGTCAAGAATTTCCGCAAGAACAGCATCTGTTTTCTTATCTGTGCCGATGATCTGTTTCAAGTCCGAAAGGCTTTTTTGAAATTCCGAGAGTTTTGCCTTTATGTTCGAGTTCATTTTTTCGGCAAGATTTAACCTGTTTTCGCGGGCGATGATCTGCGTTATTAAAACTCTGTTCCTAAGCGCTGCCCTGATACGCGCCAGCAGAACGGAAAAGTTAAACGGCTTTACCACATAATCATCGGCGCCAAGCTCAAAGCCATCGACAATATCTTTTACATCACTAATTTTTGACATCAAAAGTATGGGTAAAAGCTCATTGTCTTTTCGTACAGATTTAAGTATTTCCCAGCCTGATATTTTCGGCAGAACGGTTTCCAGCAGAATAAGATCGGGCGAACTTGCCGTGATTTTTTCCATTGCCTCTTTTCCGTCGCTTGCTTTTTCCACCGCAAAGCCCAGTTTGGAAAGCATTAGCTCAAAAAAATCAAGATTTAGCTTGTCATCATCTACTATTAGAATTTTTTTTCGATTTAGCATAGTACTTAATTATATGCCAAATCGCGCCGCATAGCAATATAAGAACTGCCGCCGCAGTGGAAAAAACCGGTAGAAAATCGCCGTGTTTTGTATAGAAAGTGGTTGTTTCTTTTACAACAGGTAATTCCACAGTAAGTGCAGCCGCTGTAAAAGGGGCAAGTTCGGCAACGATTTTTCCGTTGGGGTCTATGCCGCAGGTTTGCCCCGACGCCGTTGAACGCGCCATAGAGCGGCGGTTTTCTACCGAGCGGAAGACAGCCATTGACAGATGCTGCATCTGCGCTGTTAGGCTTGCAGACCAAGAATCGTTTGAAATATTAACGATTATCTCTGCGCCGTTTTTAACAAATTCGCGGGAAAGATACCCGAAGGTATCTTCAAAGCAGATGGGCGTTGAAAACTTAAAAGAACCGTTATCAAAAACTGTGTAGGTTTTCCCCGGCTCCCAAAAGTGGGTGTCTGTTTTTTCTAAAATGTTGTAGATTAGGGGTAATTGTTTTTTGTAGGGAAAGTATTCGGCAAAGGGAACAAGGTGTATCTTGCGGTAAATATCCGTAATCTCACCTTTATTTAGCAGGATTGCCGCGTTGTAGTCGATGCGCTGGTTGTAACCGAATTCGTTCATTACACGCCTGCCGTCGTCATTGCCGATAAGAAACGGCATTTCCTTAGTCTTTAGAAAGTCGATAAGCTCTTTCACCTGAGCGTAGTATTCGGCATCCGTTCTGTAATGAATGTTCCAGTAGATCATCGGGACAAAGGCGGTTTCCGACCACACGACAAGCTCCGGCGCGGGACTTTGGGCAAGGACTTCCTCGCTTAAACGCTTTAACGTCAAAAAGTTGTTCCGGTAATCCGCCTTTTCGTCTTTCCAAGGATCGGCATTATTTTGGACAAGGGCGATCCGCGCCTTGGGCATTTCTTCATAATCAAGCTGCGAAAGATTGCCATAGATTATTGCCGCAATTAACAGACAAAGCCACACGATAGCCGCGGGGGCGGGGGTAGCGGAGAAGCGTTGCGAAGCAGCCTTCGCAGCGTAGGGGGCTTTCCCCCCTTCCCAAAAACGAATCCATAAAAAATTTGCAAGGAGGATCGACGGGAATATCACCAGAGCGGAAACTCCCCAAACCCCAAAAATAGACGCTATTTGAATTAAAACAGGATGCTGCCATTGGGTGTAGCCGGTTATTCCGTAGGCATAACCAACGAAGCCCAGCGTTCTTAGGTACTCAAAGCCTACCCATAAGGGCAGCTGCGCGAGGTATCCAAAGCGCGGGAACAATATTATGGCGAGCTTTAAAAAGGGAAAAAGGATTGCAAAGTAGGTAAGGTATATTAACCCGACTACAACTCCGGCAAAAAAATGGTAGCTTCCCACCCAGTAACTAAAAAGTGTTAGGGCAAAATAACCGAACAAAGCACCCCAGAAGATACAGTGATGGATTTTTGAGCGGTATATTACCAGAAAAACCGGCACATACATGATCCACGCCAAAAAAGAAACGCCGTTTTTAAAAAAAATGTTTGGATGCGACAGGACAAAAAAAACTACGCCAAGCGATATTAACACAAAATTGGTTAAAAAAGCGTTTATTTTGTGTGTGCCGTTTAGTTTTGCCGCCGCGCTCACAATTTTTCTTGAGTTACTTCCGGTTTTTTAACGGCTGCCGCCGCCAAATCGGGGCTTAGCGACTTTAATTGCATTTCGCCAAGCTGCCTAACCTCTAATTTTATGTCTTTGCCGGGTTTAAAAACCGCTATTCCATGCGGGGGCGCATTAACAAATTCTCCCGTTCTAGGATTCCTTGCCCGTTTGCGCCCTTTTCGTATGCGTACTTCAAAAGTTCCAAAGCCTCTAATCTCTATATCCCTGCCGCCCATCAAAGTCTGCCGGATCACATCAAAAACGCCGTCTACGACAGTCTTTACTTCGGATCGTGTAAGATCGGCATTTTGATATATCGAATTGACAATATCCGCTTTTGTGAATTTATCGACAGACATCAGGACGATACTATGAAACTACTGGGCAGCTTTTTGAGCGTTGTAAAGGCGCTGCATACGCGATTTTTTACGCGCCGCCGCGTTTTTCTTGATAATACCTTTACGGGCGGCGGTATCAATGCGCTTTACCATGTCCCGTAAAGCCGGTTCGGCTTCCTGAAAATCTTTTTTCTCAACAAGTTTTGTAAATTTACGGACACTAGTCTTGACGGAACTCTTTACCGCCTTGTTTTTAAGCCTGCGTTCCTCGCTCTGCCTGTGTCTCTTTTCTGCCGACGATATTTTTTTCGCCACACTTTCCTCCTAATACAATTAATATTGGACTATTTCTACTTAAAGTCCGAGGGCCGTCTTTCGGTTCTCTTGCACTTTTCACATTCCGCCAAGTTTTTGACCTTGCCGTTCTCAAAAAGCGTCTTCATTTTGACCTCGCCGCCGCACGAACAGAAAAACTTTTGTGTTGAACTCGAAGTACGAGCATTCTTACTTACTGCCATATCTAACTCCTTATCATAGATAACTTAATAACCTAAATATTTATCATAAAACAATTTAGCATGTCAAGTGCGGAAAATTATGCTTCAGCAATTCTCATTTTACAAATTGCAGCGCAAAACTGAAAATAGATTGTCATTAAATTACCGTGCCTGTGGGAAAAAAATCAAAACCTTTATGAATATTTCAAAAAACGCGGGGCCTGCCCTGCCGCAAAAAATCAGGGTACCTTCAAGAGGCGCCGCCCTAATTTTTTGCGCGGGCACCCGCGCCTCTTTCTGCTAATATATAATGGTTTTTATTTCCGCATAAACTTTAGGCACGGCATTTTACAGGCTTATATGTTTTCAGTTTTGCGCCGTAACAAATAAAACAATACGGGAACTGCCGCCGCCTTGCGTAGTAGGAAATGAGAAAAATTCTAAAATCTTGCACGCATATTTTTTGTGACCATTACCGGAAAATCCAAGATTTTAGAATTTTTTTCCTTATTTTATGGTTATTGGCGGCAATTCCTGTCCGCACTGCCAAAACCATACCACTATGCCAATAAATGTTGAAGCCGTGGAAAAAGCCGCGCCCTCCGAACACATACGATGTGCGGGACTTTTGCGAGCTGAGGCTCCTACGATAAATGCCACAGTCGTCAGTGTGAGTGAGGGACGGATTTTTTCTACAGGCTTCCTGCGATTTTTTAGAAAATGTGGTATGGTTTTGCTTTTGTAAAATGAGAATTGCTGCTACCCTACACCTTACCCCTTGGTTTTTTTTACTACAACGCGCCTTTTAGGTGCGCCCTCCCTGTCGAATGAGCTTTTTCGCGGTTTTCCGTTGCCTTCGTTTCGTTTAGCTCCAAAAAACTTTCTTTCGGGATACTCGCCGCGCTCTGTCCGCTCACCACGTTCGCTCCGTTCACCGCCTTCACTTCGTTTTGCGATCCTAAAAGACTTTTTTTCTCCGCGTTCCGTCCGCTCACCACGTTCCGGTCGTTCTCCACGCTCTGTTTTATCGCCGCGTTCGCTCCGCTCCGGTCTGGGCTTGCGCTTTTTTTCATGCACGGACTTTTCCATAACCTTTAGCGATTCGTCAAAACCTTTCAAAAATTCCTGCAAGTCGTCTGCAAAAAGCACCACAGACTGCCTTTCAAAACCGCCTTCATCCTTGTTACGGCTCTCCACAATATTCAAGTAAAGGTCGCCCAAGCGGTTTTCCTTTACGTTAAAAAAGTACGTGCGGTTTTTTAACTGCACCCTTGTTGAAAAAACCTCGCCACGTATTCCCACTTTCTTCTCCTTTTTTGGAGGGGGTTCACCCCCCTACGCGCGCACACGGTTGCGCGCTACCCCCGCCCTTGTCGGCTTTCATAACCATATCACGCTGCCATTTAATAAGATAGCGTTCGGCATTTTTTCCGGCAGATGTATCCGCCATTATACGAAAAACAGGCTCGGTGGCGGAACCGCGCATCCAGATAGCCGCAATTTTTTTGCCGTCTTCTCCTGTAAAGCATATTTTTAACCCGCCGCGCCCCGCTTCGCCAAAATCGTCAACGCAGAGTTTTTCGTTTATGCCGTTATAAATGGCAGCCTCCCAGTTTTTTATCCCGAATTCGGCAAGGCGGCGGCGCTTTTTTCCCCATTCTTTAAGAAATATTACTTGATAGCGCCGTTTTAACAGGCTGTGATCCGCAGTCTTTACCCGTAGAACAGCAAATTTTGAAAAAGTTCCCGTAGTTTCAAACTTAGGGAGCGTCCTCATTATATCCGAAATAGTGGGAATAGGGCGGTACTTATCCATCTGTCCCGATTTTCTGCACCAAATCTCAAAAAAACCCTGTTTACCGTCAAAAGTACGCACAGAGAGCAATTTTACAATCGACATTAACGTGGAAATAGGGTCCCGTACGGCGGAAGGATAGGTAATGTTACCGCCATTTGAACCTTCGCCAAGGATTCTTACCGTCCAACCTTCCGCACGGAGTTTTCTGCCTAGGTTTACCACATTCGCTTCGCCAACTTCGGCGCGGAAAACCCTTGCGCCAAAATATTCCGCAATAGCGTCTACCCGCAGCGATGTGGGATCGTTTACGGCAACCGCGATACGTTCCTGATCAAAACCCAGCCACACCAGGTGAGCAAGCTCCGCCGCACAGCAGATAGCAAAGACTTCCTGAGCCTCCAAGACGCGCACCGTGTTTTCCGCCTCGTCAAAAACAACAAGGTTGCCCCTGTCGCCGTCGCAATCCGGCGTATAGCCCACGGCAAAGGCGGCATCTTTTTGGTGAAGTTTTTTTAAAAAACGGCGGCATGGTTCAAGGGCTTTGCCTTCCGGCGCTATTGCATGGACAATTTCCCCTGCGTTTTTGTTGATAGCCGCAAATTTTAATCCCATTTCCTGCAAAAAACCGCTGTCTATGCTAAGTGTCCTAGCCGATCCATTAAAATCTGCGGCAATTCCTATGGGTTTTTCCGCAATTCCACGGGCTGTCGCGGCGCAGAGTTTGCTTACCCCCCATTCTTCTACACCAAAGGCAGTCAAATTTGCAAATTTCATATAGCTTATAAGTGAATTGTTCTTTTGCTCGGCAAATTGCCCGTAAATTTTTGCAAGATCATCATCTTTTACCGCATTGAACTCCGCCGTAAGTATGGAAATTCGCGCCTTATCGGATACTAACGCCCTAAATTCTTCAATCAAAACAGAAACTTCGGATGCTTCAAGGACGCCGCCGTCATTAAGCCCGAACTTTAAGCCGTTGTGGCCTATGGGGTTGTGGCTTGCCGAAACATAAATAAAGCCATCCAAGGTAAGAGAGGCGCGGGTAAAAGCCATTATCTCAGGTGCGGCGGCAACCCCCAACCAAAACGGCTGGCAGCCGGAAACAAGCAGCCCCCGCAGTACCGCCTCCGAAATCGTCTTTCCGGTCGGGCGCGTGTCCATACCCGCAGCCGCATTCGGTTTTGAGCGGCACGATTTTCTTTGAAGGTATTTGCCAAAAACAAAGCCCGCAGCACAGGCTATAACACGATGCTCTGCGGATATTTCAGGCGACAAACTTTCTTCGCAGCAATCACCGTCGGCATTACCGGCATTACACGCAAAAACGGCACGCCAGCCGGACGCGGATAGTATCATTTTATTGAGCGTTGCAATCATGCTTTAAGCATTATATAACAGCAAGTTTACTTTTACAAATTTCTGCGCAAAACTGAAAACAGATAGGCATTAAATTCCCATGCCTGTGGGAAAAATCAGGGTGCCTTCCAGAGGCACCGCCCTAATTTTTTGTGCGGGCACCCGCGCCTCTTTCGGCTAATATATAATGGTTTTTATTTCCGCTAAAAAATCTCCTGCCATACAAGCGTTATGCGGAATTTCGCCGTACATAGGGTACTAAATCTATATGGAGGCGTTATGGAAAATGAGTTAGTATCCCTGCTAAACGATTATGTTTTTAAACTTGTCTTTGGCGATCAGAAAAATATCAAAAATTTGGAAAGTCTTTTAAAAACCATCCTAGACCTGCCGCACGAGGAATACGCGGGGCTTACCATCGTAGACCCTTTTTTAAAGCGGCTGTGGAAAAATGACAAAATGGGCATCTTGGACGTAAAAGTACTCACCAGGAGCAAAAAGGTGATCAATGTCGAGCTTCAGGTTGAGTTTCTTAGCGTTATGCTAAAGCGTGTTGTGTATTATCTGGCTAAATTGATAGCCGAACAACTAAAAAGTGGTTTTGATCACGGCAAAATACAGGAAACCATCTGCATTGTAATCTGCAACCACTCACTGGGGTTTGCCTCACCGGACTATCTTAATACTTGGACAATGAACAACAAAAAAGACGGCGAACAATTTACAGATTTGATGAAAATAATTACAATTGAATTAAGCAAACTACCGAAAGAAGATGACGGACAGGCAGTTTGGCCGTTTTTGCAGTGCTTTAAATGCCGATGTAAGGAGGATATTGATATGTTGGCAAAGAAACACCCCGAAGTAAAAGAAATCGCAGTTCAGGTAAAAAAGCTCTCATTTTTCGAGCGGCACCGCATGATAGCGGAGAAAAAAGCGATGTGGCGTGCCGACCTCCGCGCTATGATGACCGATGCCCGCGAAAGCGGACTTTCCGCAGGCAGGGAAGAAGGTCTTTCCAGAGGCATTGAGGAAGGACTTTCCAAAGGTATTGAAAAAGGCGCTGCCCAGCGTGAGCAGTTACGGCAGGAAAATCAAAAAAAGGAACAGGAAATCGAAAGGCTTAGGGAAGAAATCGCCCGATTGCGATCGTAAATAATTTAACCACAGTATTATGCGTTTATCGTGATTTTTTCTACAGGCTTCCTGCAATTTTTTAGAAAATGTGGTATGGTTTTGCTTTTGTAAAATCAGTTTTGCTGGACAGGTTTTATATGGGCTTGACACAAACCCTGTTTTTCGGGAAATTTAAGTATACGCGGCTGTCATATAACGGCTATTATCTCAGCCTTCCAAGCTGAAGACGTCGGTTCGACTCCGATCAGCCGCTTTACTTATAACCTTTTTAAAACAAGCAAGAGAGCCGTTGACATTAAATTCGATTTTTATTGCCTTTCCTACCACTTTTTTATATATTATCAACGTATCTATATGGAACTATTTTCATTATGAGTAGGAGGATGATATGAACAGATGGTTTGGTTTAGTGTTTGTTTCTGTATTTGCGATGGCTGCGTTAATGTATTCGTGTGATTCGGGAAGCGGATCGGGCAGCGATGATGAAAGCAATGGACGCGGCGGCGATGGCGGCACGGACGGTAAATCTTATATCACGTTTAACGGCAATGGGCAGTCGTACAAGGCAAGTCCAGAAAAGATTGAATTGGTAAAGGCAACTATACCCGGCGGCACTTATGATATTATAGCCGGAGACGAGCTGGGTGGTACGTACGGCACGTATTCCGTGATCACCGACACGTATCACTGGGTAATAAAAGACGGCGCTTTACCGGCAAAACCTCCAACTAAAGCAGGTTATGTATTCATGGGGTATAACACCAAGGCGGACGGGGCAGGCGTTCCGGTAACCGGTGACTGGTATAGAGAAACCAAAGGTAACACAACGGTTTATGCCCAGTGGATATCGGATAGCGCTGCTGAAAATGCCTTCCTAGGTTACGGGGTAGAGTACAAATTCGGCGGTACAACAAGCCATTATCCAGGGTTCTATTTGATAGAACTATGGGGCGCTCAGGGCTGGAACCCGCCGGCAGATAGTTCTAACAATTATGCCGGTAAAGGAGCGTATACCAGAGGTATTCTCGAAGTAACGCAAGCAGAAATTGACGCAAACAATAGTTTGTGGATATACATAGCGCAAGAAGCGCCGAATAGTCCCCTGGGCGCTTACGGCGGCGGCGGCGGCGGTAACTTAAGCGGTTCCGGCGGCGGAGCAAGCGATATACGCTGGGGCGGCACTTCTACATATCACCGCATTATTGTGGCGGCAGGCGGCGGCGGCGCTAACGATAGATCTTTAACCGGTGAACCGCAAAGCAGGTATACCAATACTCGATATTCAACCGGCGGATACGGCGGCGGTTTAACCGGCGGCGATGGCTCAGGTGGAGATGATAACGGACGCGGAGCAACCCAGACTGCGGGCGGTTTAGGCGGTCCGGGTATGCCTGGGACTGCAAGACCGGGTACTTTCTATGAAGGCGGCTGGTATGTTGGCGTTGTGGAGAGTACCGGCGGCGGCGGCGGCGGTTACTTCGGCGGCGGTGCCGCGGGTCAGAAATTGACTAACGGCGGCGGCGGCGGCGGCGCTTCCTTTATCTCCGGTTTTACGGGTTGCATAGCGATTGTCAGCGCTACTAGTACTAGTTCTAGAGTAGGTGATGACCCTTTTAACGGATTTACTACCGGCGAAGAAGAAGTCTGGGAGAGGGTTGCATTAGTTAACACGGAGCTTGACCTTAATTCAATAGAGTTGAACGGAGTGGAGTATGGCGGTAATAACGTTTATAATACTTCTAAAGAAAATGTTTTAGATTACGAATTTGGCGACGGAGGAACTTACAGGTACATACTTGCGGACGAGACTGCGGAGCCTGATGTGACTGCAAACCCCTACTACCTTGAAATAAAGCACATAATAGAGCGTACAGGCAGCGTTGTTACAAAATCCGTGCACTTTACTAACAAGCACTTTATCCCTCAGCTTGTCCTCTTTAAGGGTGAAAACAGCATACCGAACAGCGGCACATATACAACGACAATGATCGCCGGTAATGCCGCTATGCCAAAGACGCTTGGAACAGGTACAGAGTTGGGACATTCCGGTCAAGGCTTTGGTAAGATAATCTATCTTGGCGATGGCATAGGCAGCGGTCTGGACTTTGGCGAACACAGCATTGATGAAGATGAAGAAAACGAACCCGTAGACGGCACGGCTAATTAGGGCTCAAAATAACCTCCAATATGTAAATATAAAACCCCGCTTTGCGGGGTTTTTTTATGCCTTTAGTAAGCATAATGCGCAAAAAAAAGCCTGTCCGACCGCTCAAAAGAGGTTAGACAGGCTAGTTAATAACAATTATTACAGGCTACAGGGTTAATGCACCACTGCCTGAATTAGGAAACAACGTGTCAATTATACTATCCACCGTTCCGTTTAAAACGGTTTCCGTAATATAAGCGGGGTCGTTAATTTTTGCTTTAAGCTCGGCTATGCGGTCTGCCCGAACACCGGGAACAGGCGCAGCAGAAACAATTTCAAAGGCGTGCAAAAAATCAGCTTTCTGCCGCGCTTCGGCGGAAATATTCACCGAATCGCCCGAGCTTTTCTTTTCTACATGCCCAATTCTATTTCCGCTTTTACCGGGTTGAATTGGATCTAATGGACCTACCCTATCGATTGTCATATTCACTTCCTACCTAATTCAATTATCGGCAAAAAATCGCCAATAGTTAAGCCACTTTAATAATAAATCAAACACAAACCGGAAAGCCGGTTTCCATAATCACTTGTCTTTGTTCCCCGAAACATAAACGGAAAACTCACCCAAAATCTTGTCCGCTCTTTCCGCCAAGACCGCAAGCACAATCCCGACGGATCCACGCAGGTATTCTTCGTGGAGTTTTGTCATCTCTCTACCCACACAAACATACCGGTCGTTATCAAGATCGGCTAAATCCTCAAAAAGCTTTAAAATTCTGTACGGCGATTCATAAACAACAAAAGCCGCGCCACTATCCAAAAGTTCCTTTAGCCTGCTGCGTCTGCGTCCGGCTTTAGGCGACAAAAACCCCTCAAAAATGACGGTTTTATCCTGCCCGCAGGCAACGCTCACCAGCGAAGCAAATGCCGAAGGTCCCGGAATAGGCACAACACTATGCCCCGCTTTTACAACGGCGGCGGCTAAAACCGCTCCGGGATCACTCACCGCCGGACTACCGGCATCACTCGCGTACGCGGCGTCCAACCCGCCGTCAAGGACTTCTATCACCTTGCAGGCGGCAGCCCGTTCATTTCCTGATCTGCAAGACAAAAGTTTAACCCTTATTCCAAAATGCGTCAACAACTTGAGCGTCCGCCGCGTGTCTTCGCAAGCCACCAGACCCACGTTCTTTAGGGTTTCAAGCGCTCTAATACTTATATCCTGCAAATTTCCTATAGGCGTACCCACAACAAACAATGTTGACATAACGCGCTTTTATGCTGTCCTATTCTTGCCTTTCTCTAGTTTTCTCCTTATTCTGGCGGCTTCAAGGCATTCCCGCCTAAAGATCACGACGGAAAGCCCATTATACTCGATCTCATGTTTAAGACGGGCGGCGTTTTGTTCAATATTCTGCGGCTTTGTCTCTAAAATTGCAAAGTGCTCCTTTTGCACGCCAAGCCCAAGTACAAGCGGTTCCAAATTTGACGAGGGCAGCATAGGCGTTTGACAGCCTGTCATTGCCACCGTCGAGTTATCCAAAATCACAACCGTTATATTGCTATTATAGGAAACAGCGTCCACCAGCCCCGTTATGCCGGAGTGCAGGAATGTAGAATCCCCAATCACAGCCAGCGCCGCTTTTATGCCTGTCTCTGCCGCGCCCCTAGCCATGCCGATTGAAGCGCCCATGCAGACAATACTCTCGATAGCCGAATGAGGCGGAGCCGCGCCAAGCGAATAGCAGCCAATATCCGCACATATAGCTTTTTCACGCTCATCATAATCCGCAAGAGCCGATTTTATTGCCGCGTAGCTGTCGGCATGAGGACAACCGGAGCAAAGCTGAGGAGGACGTTTTGGAAGCGGCGGAATACTCACCCCTATCCCCTTTAACGGTGCAAGCGATAGGGCGGCGCGTACATTGTCCGCGTCAAGCTCGCCTGTACGGGGAAGTTTTCCGTTCAGTTTGCCGTCAATTTCTATTGCTTGATGGAGTATACCTCGCAGTTTTTCCTCAACAACGGGCTGTCCCTCCTCAATAACCAGTACTTTTTTTGCCTTTTTGCACAAAATTTGAATGGAATCGACGGG
>BNVA01000040.1 GCA_025997755.1 Spirochaetia bacterium
CCTCGACACTTTCGTCGGTGAGTGATTTTAGACGTGCATCGCGTTTTACAACGTCATTGACATCCTCCCAGATACCGAGTTTCTCATCTACCGTGCGAAGTTTATGTAAAACGCGATGCACGTCTAAAATCACTCACCGACGAAAGTGTCGAGGTGTTCTACAACTGCATTCTCTGTCAGGCATTTAGTCCGGCACACGTTTGTATAGTTACACCGGAACGCACCGGCCTCTGCGGCGCGGTTTCTTGGCTTGATGCAAAGGCGACAAACGAGCTTGACCCGAACGGTCCCTGCCAGCAGGTTACAAAACTTCGCACGGTAGATGAGAAACTCGGTATCTGGGAGGATGTCAATGACGTTGTAAAACGCGACTCTCACGGCACCCTTGAACAGGTAACTCTCTACTCGATCCTCAACGACCCCATGACATCTTGCGGTTGTTTTGAGTGTATCTGCGGTATTGAGCCTGTTACCAACGGCGTTGTTATCGTAAACCGCGAGCATGTCGGCAAAACGCCGGTAGGTATGTCATTCTCCGAATTGGCTGCTTCGACAGGCGGCGGTGTGCAGACACCCGGCTTTATGGGACACGGTAAACAGTTCATCTTCTCCAAGAAGTTCATGTTTGCGGAAGGCGGACCCGGACGCATAGTCTGGATGCCTAAAGCTCTAAAAGAATTTGTTCGCACAAGGCTTGATGCAACAGCTAAGGAAATATACGGTGTAGACGGCTTTACAGATATGATCGCCGACGAAACTATAACCGAAGAAGACCCCGAAGCTTTGATGGCTTATGTCACGGAAAAAGGACATCCTGTTCTTAAAATGGAGCCTTTGATGTAATAAGCGGCATTGCCTAAACAAAAGCCTGTCAACTGATCACTTACAAGTGGTCGGTTAGGCAGGCTTTTTTATTTGTGCAAACCCTCAATACCCGCCATACATTTCAAGTAATGGTGTAACCAATAAGGGTGTACATAGCTTATGCTCGCCGTAATAGCTAGTATGCTACAGATCTTTGATATAATATGAATATGTTACGGAGGTATGTATGACACCGGTAATGCAGGAACCCCTGCAGGATTCACTCCCCATCAATGGTGAAGCCATGAAATTTAGGCGGGTTTTAGTTTACTTTATCATATTGATTTTTTTCTCTGCCGTAACGGGTTCGCTTGGAGCCGAAACTTTTACCTTCAAGGACAATGCAGGAGACAAACAGCGTACCATATCCACGGTAAACGAAGAAGTGTTGTTAAACGGGGTTTTGTTGCACAAGGCGCGCATATTGAACAGAATGGCATCGGAAGTAACGTCGGTGGAGGGAGGAACGGCTCAATTCAGCGCTGTTTTTCAATTAGCGGAAGAGCAAGACCATGGAGATGGGGACGGTCATTTTGTATGGTCGCAGGAGTACAATTCGGTTTTCGGGCGGGAACAGCTTGGAAAGATCAGCATAGGAAGTGAGTATATTCAGCCTGCGGTAAGAAATCTTCCTGTATTTCCACAAAAAGAACTTCTTGAAGGGGATACTTGGGAGGCGGAAGGCTACGAAGCGCATGATTTAGCCCCCACTTTCGGAATAAAAGAACTTTTTCGCATTCCATTTATAGCAAAATACACTTTTTTGGGTGAACGTAAATGGAAAGGGACGAATTATAAAACATTTTCCATTGAATATTCCGGTGAAGTAGGAAAAAAGGAGTATCTTGAAGATGGAATACCCGGATCACTTGGTGGAAAAAAGGCTAATTTTTCTGTTTTACCGGAACAGGTATCAACAAAATCCACGCAGATCGTCTATTGGGATACAAAAGCGGGACAACCGGCGGCTGCACACGAGTCCTTTTCTCTTATTTTTAAAATGAACGACGGTAATGTATATGAATTTCGGGGAAAAGCGGAGGGTGAAATTCTTGAATCCCAAAAGATGAATAAAGAGGAACTCGCCGAAGACATAGAGAAAGACCTCCGCGAGAATGGAATTTTGGATGCTGCCGTTAAAATTGTGGATGAAGGCATAAGCATAACTCTTGAAAACATACAGTTTGAGCCGGATTCGGCGATACTTATAAACAGCGAAAAACAAAAACTTGAAAAAATCGGCGAAATCCTAAAAAAGTATCCTGAGCGTGATATTCTTGTCGCAGGGCACGCTGCACTAGCGGGCGGTTCTGAAAAAAGCCGCCTTGCGCTATCCGAAGAGCGGGCATACGCCGTTTCCGACTATATGATCAAAAACAAAGTTCGCGGGCGCGAGCATATTATGACGCGCGGTTACGGCTCCCAAAAACCGGTTGCAAGCAACAACACGGAAGAAGGGCGCATAAAAAACCGCCGCGTAGAGATCACGATACTGGAAAATTAAAATCAACCGTCAACAAGATCGTCGTCTTCCGATAGTGCGCTGTCACGCGAAGCGCCGGAGTCCTTTGTAACTTCAATTTTACCCAAGACTTTTTTCCAGTCGGTGCCTTTGTTTTGTTCAAGCACGGCAAGCAAATTTATAAACGCCGTTATAGTTGTACCCGGTGTACGGAAGTACTCATTACCAAGCTGCTTGGAAGCATGCTGCATAAATACTTCAATAGCGGAGTGAGGCAGCAATGTTTTACTTTCATCGCCGTAAGCGTAGACTATGCGTATTTTTTCAAGGAGTACAAAAAAATCTTCCTGCGTTAACGATGAAAGGCGTATAACGGGTCCTGAAAAATCCACAAGGTTCTGTTGTTTTGCAAAACTATTTTCGCTTAAACGCCGTCTGAGCGCATCGTAACTAAACATACCGCGCCGCGTATCAAGCTGAAACTCAGGGGTACCGCCCATTATAAAGCCCAGTCCCACGGCGTTACCCTGCAAACTGTCATTTACTATGCGTAAAATTTGTTCATAATTGGAATTGCGCGCCTGCTTATTGGCTAGTTTATAAATATTTACCATTTCGTCAAGGCAAACAAGAAAACCCGCATAACCCGCAAGGCGTACAAATTGAGCAAACAATTTTAACTGATCGTACCAGTTTGAATCATCTACAATTTTTCGCACACCCAACGCTTTGCGGGCATCTGTCTTTGTATCAAATTCGCCGCGCAGCCAGCGAACCGCATCAGACTTTTTTGTATCGTTATCTTTGTCGTATCCTTCCCAATATTGATTTATAACATCTGCAAAATCATAACCGTTTACCAGTTCCGAAAGTTTTGATAATTTAGTTTGTATTACAGTACCGGCGTTACTTCCGGTTTCTTTTGATTCTGTTATTGCAGTAGAAATAAAACGTTCCACTACAGCATTCATTGCTCCGCCTTCCGGTTTTGTCCGTGTTGACAGATTTCTCATAAGCTCCATATAAAGGGCTTTTGCATAACCGCCTGTTGCATGTAATCTTTTGTCCGGAGTAAGGTCTGCATTGGCAGTAACAATTCCCTTTTCCATCGCAACGGCTCTTGTTAGATTTAAAAAAAATGTTTTGCCAGAACCATATTCGCCTATAACAAAACGTAGGGTTTCTCCGCCGTCTATTATTCTGTTGATGTCTTGCAGTACAGCATCTATTTCCAATTTGCGTCCAACTTGTATTAGGTGCTGTGCTGTACGCGGAACAACACCGGCTCTTAACGATTGAACAACTGCGTCTCTGTCCTTTGGTCTTATAACTGCGCTCATTTAGCGGAATTCTCCCTGTATCGTTTTACAATCTCAACATTTATGTTGTACTCTACATCATCGCCGGTTTCTATAAACGGTTCATCATACTCATTAAAAAACGCTTCGTTGATTGTTTCAATAGCGCCGTCCGGCATAAGCCCATGCTGTTTTGAAAGTTTTTCAATTTCAGCGCGGTTCCACAAATCTTTATCCATAAGAGAATTTACAAACGTAAAATGCGATTCGTCCAAACCAAGATGGTTTTTATTTTGTTTTAATAAAGACGGTTGTTGTACTGTTATTTCTTCTGCCTCCGTAAATATACCGGCAAGAACTTTAGATGCCTTTTCAGAATCTTTGCGTAGTTTATTTATCTTTTTTTGATCAAGTTTAAAATCTTCTGATGTTGACTGCTTATCGGCTGTGTTATCATTATGCAGGGTGGTGTAAAGCTCATCATTTGAAAATCCAAAACCCTTATAAATTTTTTCCAGCACACTTATGGTTTTATACTCCGTTTTGTTTTCGCCTGGTAATAACTTTTGAATAAACAAAATAATGCCCTGTTTATCATTTTTTGAAAACTTTTTAAAACGCAGAATAACTTTTGAAAGCGGCAAAGGATTATGCAGCAGAAATGAATAATAATAGTCCAGCCGCTCAAGAAAGTATTCGTTTAGTTTAACAGGAAAAGAAAATCTCTTATCTAAATATTGCGGAATACATTCACAAACAACAGCCGCCATTAATTGCGCAAGAAGTATTCCTGCTTGATAACTATTAGTGTTACGCTGTACAGGCACTTGGGTTTTTAATTTATGTAAAACAATTCTATCTTCGGCGTTTATCGTATAAGGGTAAACCAAAATATCAGGCTCAATAAAAATGCCTTCTCTTTCAAAGGTTACCGCTAAATCAACAAGGGATTTTTTTGAAAACGCAACATCCGGCGCTAAAATCTGTATAAGACGCACGGCTTCGATAACAGGAAGGATTCTTTTTTCCATATCGTGTTTCATTTTGTTAAAAGTTGTTGTTGTTTTTTCGTCCCATAAAAATGAAGGCCGTAATAGGTTGCCGTAGGATAACGCATCGCCTTTTACAAAATTTCTTTTCCATGATATGTAACGTTCTAATATTCTAAAAGCATCGCTGTAAATTTTAGTTATTTTTGTCTCAATATTAAATTCCATTTCGGAGGCATCGGGCGGTATATAAAATGGAACTATATAACCTACTGCCGGTGTCTGCGGATAATAAGAATGTTTCCCCTTAATTTTTTCATAAGAGTTTTTTAATTTTAACCCTTCGCCTAATGTATTTTTATAAACATAATCAAAAACTTTTTTAAATTCATTCGGACACCATTGCATAACATTGTGTTTACTATTTGAAAATAAGATAGCAAGATATGCAAAAGCAAATTCCGCAGGTAGTCTTTTGCCGTCCGTAGCACACTGTGAAAAAGCAACTTTTAGGTATACGGGGACATCGTTATCATCTTTATTTTCTATACACGGCGGCACGGGAATTTTCCACAAACGGCGGTCATGAATTTTTAATTCAATGTATTGAAAAAATAATGAGTATGCGCCTAACGCCGGTAATTTTTTTTCCGCATAAATAAAAAGTATACGTTCTACCTCGTTCCGTATAGCAATATTTTCTTCTGCTTTTACAATGCCGCGTTTTCCGTCATCAATTACACGGCGTTCAAGACCGTATAAAAAAAGTTTTAATACCCAATTGGAAACATCAGCACTGTTTCTGCCGCCGGCTAACCATGCAATATATGAACGGCGTTCACTGTCTGTAAGTTTTGCGTAAACAAGTTCTGCCGGATCATGCCTGCTGACCGCAAGCTCTTTAAATTTTCTAGGCAGAGGAAGCGAAGGATCGATAAGTGACGGTTCGTTCTCTACATATCTTGATGGCAGGTGTGTACCAAGATAAAAAAAGCCGCTGTTGATCTCATATTTTCCTACGGTTACGGTTTCACCCGGAAGAATCCATTTTGCATCTGTTTTGGGCGGAACAGGAAGGTTGTACACAGAATTTGTTTTTTTTAAATTATCTATCTCGTCAAAATCAAATAGGTATAACTCATCATCGGTTTCAAGCAAAAATCCCCTCCCAAAATAATTACAGCTGCCGTATTACATTACTACTCAATCCAACAATTTTCAATATGAATTGTTGTAGGGATTCCATGTCCAGACATTTTTTGAACAATGAAGGACGCCTTCACGGCAAAAAAAACTTGTTACGCCATCGCTTACAGGAACGGTAACGTTATCTCCGGCAGTCCATGGGGGATGGGACATGAAAGGGGAATCGCTTATCCATGGTCCGTCGGCGGGAACCGTGATTTTACAGTTTACCCGTTTTGATGCGGCAATACGGCGTTTATCGAATCCGCCGGACGCGGTTTTTTCGGCTATCAATGCCCAATCGGCAAGCCAAGGATCGGCGCGGACATCATCTTTAAGAGTATCTCCATAGAAAAGTTCCCTAAACCGTTTCCAGTCAAAATTATAGGGCAGGCGTTTTTCATTTGCTCTTGCCGCCAGTTCACGGTAAAAATTCGCATCAATACCGCCCTGCCAACTAAGGCGGATTTTTCCATTGTCCGCATCGAACGGAAAGAGCGCTCCGGCGGGTTTCATGAGCCCTGCCGGTATATTTTTTTCGCTCCAGAAGGGATAGGCGATGATAGCGCTCTGCCACCCCTGCATCAATCCGGCATTTTGATAACTCTGCCCGTTTATCTCAGTCCGGACAGTTGTACCGTCTTGATTCACCCATTCAAGCCGCCATTGGGCTTCTCCCAGTACCGTTTCCCAACTTTCAGGCAGCGCCGGCATGATCAAAGTATAAGTCTTCCTGATAAGAGTATCTTCGCAGCAAACAATGGAAAGGCAGAACGGAAACATAAATAAAAGATGAACCGGAAAACGACGCGCAGCTTTTAAAGCCGCAGTTGCTATAATTTTAATTTTCATAACTATAGTACGGCGTAAATGTGCATGGCGCTTGTATGGTTTAAAAGCTCTTTAATAAAATTTGTTTTTTATGTATATTGAATGTAGAGGAGAGTTGACGATGTTAGAAGAAAAAATAAAATCGGTGCTGGATAAGGTACGTCCTTCCTTGCAAAACGATGGCGGTGATGTCGAGTTTGTGTCCGTAAGCTCGGACGGCACGGTATCTCTCAAATTAACCGGTGCGTGCGGTTGCTGCCCTCACGCGCAGATGACGCTTAAAAACGGTATAGAAAACTTTTTAAAGCAGGAAATACCGGAAGTTACATCCGTGCTGGGTGTGTAAAAAGCGGAGAAAGGTTATAAAAAAGTACAGCTTGAAACCACTTGATTATGGTGTGTTTTTGATAGCCGCAGCGGTTATTGCCGCTTCGGCTATTTTTATTTATGGTGCGGACAGCGGCACAATTTTTGTAGTAAGCGGTGCGGACGGCTCATGGTTATTCCCTGCCGACGCGGAGGAAACTATAACTATTGCAGGACCGCTTGGGGACACCCTTGTACATATAGGGAACGGGGCGGCGTCCGTTATAGCCTCGCCCTGTCAAAATCAAAACTGCCTGGCGCAAGGCTCAATAAGCGGAGGGGGAGCATGGATCGCCTGCCTGCCTAACCGTGTAATGGTAACTGTAGAATATTCCGGAGGCGGTAAAACAAAAGGTGAAGGTGACGACGTTGACGGCACAACGTGGTGACGGCAAAAAAATTGCCCTGCTTGGGGCATTTTGCCTGTTTCTTTCCGCAATAGAATACCTGATCCCAAAACCGCTGCCGTTTATGCGGCTTGGACTCGCCAATTTGCCGATTTTGCTTGCCTTGAATGAGCCTATTAGCTCATTTGCCGTTTTAGTTGCAATCAAAATAATAGGGCAATCCCTAATTTCCGGTACTCTTTTTTCTTATGTTTTTTTATTTTCCCTTGCCGGAAGCCTTGTTTCAGCCGCAGCAATGTATTTTTTAAGGCGTATTACACCTGAATATTTGATAGGCTTTACCGGCATAAGCATATCGGGCGCGATCCTTTCAAATCTAACCCAGTTACTTCTGGCGCGGTACTTTATTCTGGGTAAGGGGGCGCTGCTCATAGCTCCGCCATTTCTTGCGTCGGGACTGATAACCGGAGCGGCGTTAGGTTTATTTTGCGAAAAATTTTGTTCGGTGTCGAAGTGGTATAAGGGAGAAATTGCGCATAACGCCGACAAATGCGGGGGTAGCGGAGAAGCGTCTTTGCGCGGCGAAGCAGGCGCGAAGACCTTCGCAGCGAAGGGGGCTTTCTCCCCTACTAAGTTCCCTGCAATCGATTTATTTGCTGCGGGGGTAATAATGTCGGGATTGCTGTTGTTCAACCCGTCAACGGCGGGAAGGGCGGCGCAGTTTGTTTTGTTTTTTATTTTTGCAGCCGTTTCGGGCAAAGCCGGAAAACCGTTATACACAGTTGTCTTTTTTTTGGGAATTGTGTTTTTTAATTTATTGACGCCCTACGGCAGATTTTATTTTAACGTTGGAGCATTGCGCATAACGGAGGGTGCGCTGCTCGCAGGAGTCCGCAAAGCCGCCACAGTTGAAGGACTGATGATGCTGTCCCGCGTAACAATCAGCTCGGCATTGCGATTGCCCGGAAAATTCGGCAGCCTTATAAGCGAATCATTTGCTATTCTTGAAATTATAAACGAAAACAAAAAACGCATAACGGCGCGCAATCTGATGTCCGATATTGACTGCTTATTGATTGAATTAAGCGTATCCGTAAACAATGCACCGCAGCAAATGCAAAAGCCGCCGCGCACTTTTAAGTCCACTTTTGTTTTAGTGTGCGCCTGTTTGCTTACAGCGGTAGGAATGGGTTTGTAGCGTTATGCGCTATTTTATACGCAGTGGGATTCCAGATACCATAAGCTGCACGGAGTCTGCGGCGGCGGCGATTTTCCGGTTAGACTCGGCAAGAAGCCGGTTGTAGCGGCGTGTCATTTCATCAAACGGAATATTTCCAAGTCCTGTTTCATTTGTTACCACAACGCAGTTTTCTTTTTTTTGCATACTCTTTATAAAAGCGTCGAGTATGATGTCAAAGTCCGCTTCCCGCTCGTAAAAGATCATGTTATTGACCCACATGGGAAGGCAGTCAACAACGGCTCGATTCCCCGCTTTTACCATAGCTGCATCAAGCTCAAGCGGTTCCTCTATCGTTACAAAGCCCGCTTCAGTTCCGGCAAATTCCGCCCTTTCGGTACGATGGCGCGTTATACGATCTTTCATTTCGTTATCTAAAACTTCCGCAGTTGCGATAAATGAAACCGGGAAACCCCACTTTGCCGCGGTTTCCAGCGCATAATGCGATTTACCTGATTTTACCCCGCCTGTGATAAGGGTTATCACTTTTCTATGCCCACGCGCGCAGGAATTCCCTTGTCGAAAGGATGTTTGATTTTTTTAACTTCGGAAACATAGTCCGCTTTTTCGGAAAGCCACACAGGAACGGGACGACCGGTTATAACAACTTCGGTTTCCGCCGGTTTGTTTTCCAGTAACCGGATTAAAACAGCTTCATCTAACATTCCGGTTTGCACCGCGTCTAAAACCTCATCTAAAACTAGTAAAAATACATCATTATTTTTTAAAGAGGTTTCCGCCTCGCCTAATATGCGCAACTGTTCCCCGCGGCACTTTTCTTTTGTCGGCGCGTCCATTTTAAATGTCCAGCCCAGATCAAGCGTAGATCGCATAACGGAAACCCCAAGCCTTTCCAGAGGCTCAAGCTCTCCGGTCTTTCCGGTTTTTAAAAATTGAGCAAAGATTACTTTTTTATTTCTGCCCGACGCTCGTACCGCAAGTCCAACGGCGGCAGTGGTTTTCCCCTTTCCACCGCCGGTATAAACATGGATTAGTCCGCTCATGGCGTGTAAAAGGATCTATTCCGACAGGATTTTAAGGATGTCGTCCGCACTTGCCGCTTTTAGCATTTCCGCGCGTTTTTCGGGACTCTTAAAGAGTAGGCTTAACTCAGCAAGAAACTGCAGGTGAGGTCCGGTTTTTTCAAGCGGGGACAGTGTCATAATGAAAATACGGCAAGGCTCACTGTCCAAAGAATCAAAATCGACCGGCGAATCCGAAATACCGATACAAGCCACAAGGTCATGCGTTGTCGAAGTTTTACCATGTGGAATCGCAATTCCATGCTTCATACCCGTGGACATCATGTTTTCCCTGTTCATAATCGCGGAAAGAGCCGATGCCCTGTCCTGAACCTTTCCCGCCGTTACCAGCAGGTCAAGCATTTCGTTGATTACCGCAGTTTTTGTCGTGCCTTTAAGGTGAAGGCAGATAGTATCTTTTGTTAGAATTGAATTTAAACTCATAATGCCGCTAGTGTAACCTATAAGCGGGGTTTGTGTCAAGATGATGAATGGGAAGGCCACGATAAACGCATAAAAGATTAAGAACCTGATAAATCGCAGATTTTAAGATAAACTTTAGCTGAAGTCCCAAGGAAATGCAGAACAGGAGCGCTTGAAAGCATAGTTTTCAGCCTTTTTTCATGTTTTTTACGATTTGGCAATTACAAAATTTTGGCTGGACATTATCGAAAAAAGGTGCTTGACAAAAAATCAAATGAGGTATATTATTAGTAATCATTACCATTATGAATAAGAATAATAAGGATGTTATTCGGCGTAAGACCAGCCAGCGTGACTTAGTTTTAGAGGCTGTTTGCAATGGTAATCATTTATCTGCAGGGGAGATTTTTGCGCTTGTTTCAGCCAAAAAACACATGAGTTTTGGCACGGTCTACCGGAACCTTCAAATTCTTGAAGAAGAAGGCGAAATTGCCGCCGTTAAGGCAGACCCTGAACTTCTGCGCTATGATAGACGTATAGTACGGCACCACCATCTGCATTGTAAGAAATGCGGAAAGATTTTCGATATTCCCGTGCCGTATCGGGCTGAATTTGACACAGAAGCCGGACAAAAAAGCGGTTTTGTCATTGATTCTCACACAATTACATTTGAGGGACTGTGTAGTGAGTGTAAATACGAGGGACTTTCCCTCGATTATTTATAAAACGTTCGTTGAACGTGATAATTTACAGTCGGCAGACTTTAAACGTGGAGTAATAGCAATGAAAAAGTGGATTTGTACAAAATGTGGGTATGTTCATGAAGGAGAAAGTGCTCCGGCCAACTGTCCGGTATGTCATGTTTCAGCTTCTCAATTCAAAGAACAAAAGACAGGCGGGGAAAAAAGAACGATGAGATCAATTACGAAACTCAATATCCAATATGCGCATAGATTTTTAGGATATATTGGAGAAGCCCAGTATCTTCATGGACATACCGGAACATTGACAATCGAAGTGGAAGGCGGGGTAAACAGTTCAAATGGTTTTGTTGTAGCTTGCAATAGTATCAAAAATCATGCTTGGGAATATTTGGTAAACTTTGACCATGCAATTATTTTACAAGAAGAAGATCCTATTCTTCCTGAACTTCTAAAGGTATATGAAGCGCAAGGAATCAAGGATGGCTCACAATTTAATACGAGTGTCGGCGCAGCATTTGATACCGCTCTTGCAAAAGCCTATCCAAAATGCCGTCTTGTAGTTGTTAAAAAAGTCGCAACCTGCGAAAACTTGATTGAGGTTTTCTATTCGCTCTTAAAAGATACACTCAATATCAAGAAAATGACATTTACATCCGGCGACAATGCCGCTTCACTAAGTTTCAAATAACGCACACTAGAAACACCCCGTGCTGCCTTTTGCGCGGGGTCTCGCCGCAGAGATTAAGGTAACTTACACATACCTGCGGCTGACATAACTGCTGGTGAACGCATGAAGAACGCTGCCGTAATTCAATTTAAACCGGATTATATCGCCTATGTGATAGTCCTTTTTAGAGCCGCTTACATCGAGAATCAGGTGATCGGAACTTGCACCCAGTACGTTGATAGCAGGCTCGATGGGTGTCATTCCGCTTGCGTCAATGTCCTGCCGTCCGGCGGCGAGAATTGCACGGCTCATCATGCCGCGATCCACATAGACAGGTTTTTCGCCAAAAGCATCCATTCCGACCTCTCCTTCAGGCAGGCTGCGCTTGGTTTGTAATTCTATTATTTGCGCATCAAGCGTTATTGCATCGGCGTATGTGCCTTCAATATGATTGCCGTAAGCTGTGTCGTTGCCCAAAATAAATACTTCGCCCAATCGCAGGTTGTTGATACCGGCGGGCAGCCCGCCCTTTTCGGCAAGGTAGTACGAGCTTGAGTTCCCGCCGGAAACCATTGCGAGCTTGACTCCGAAAGTGTTTTCTATGCGCCGCGCCCAGCCGGAAAGTATGGATAAGTTTTCGTTTTTGGGTATTATCGCCCCGTAACAGGTTAAGTTCGCGCCTATGCCATAAAGACAAATGTTTTTCATTGTAAGCGTTTCTTTTATTGTTGAAAGAATCCCTGCGCCGCCGGAACAGTAAAGCCCTTCACGCAGATCGCCTAAGTCTATCATCAATACGGCCTTGTGGATTTTATTTTGTTTTTTTGCTTCACCGTCTAGCAGCCGTAATGTTTCAATTTCCGAATTAAAACTTATATCCGCGTAGCGCACCGTATCTTCAATTTCGCAAAATTGCGGCAGCCTTAACAGCACGGTTTCTTTTCCTCTGCCCGCATAGCTTTTTATATTTGCTATACGCGAATCGGCAAGATAATCAACTGCGGGACTTTCGACTAACATTTTAACGATTTCGGGATCGGCACAAAAACTTTTTGTTACAATCATCACGGAACAACCGGCGTTCCTTACAGCGCCGCTTACAATTTGTAAATTGGTTTTGAGCTTCTTCATGTCAATGTTCAACGCCGGATAGATTACACTGTTCATATTATTACCTTACCTAAATTAAGCATAACATGATTTTCGGTCATTGTAAAATAAATTGCCGTTAATATGCCCGTGATGCGCCGTGTAAAAAACTAACCATGGCGATTCCTTCCGCGACGCGGAAGAGTTACAGGTACATCATGTACAGTAGAAAGCAAATGTTCAACAGCTTTATCCATGAGACACTTTTGAGCTGCAAGCGGTATAGATTCTTTGACCCGCAGGGCATCCTGCTTTATCCTGATACCCTCCAGTTTTTCATCGAAAGAGCACTCAAACAACCGTTGCAGCGGTGTTTTAGCCGTATCATACTTGCGTTTCTTTTTTGCACCAACTCTTTCACAAC
>BNVA01000041.1 GCA_025997755.1 Spirochaetia bacterium
GGTTAAGGAGTAAAAACCATTGCAGGCTTATCATCTGCCAGTAGATATGCGATCTATAAACTGCCCTATGTTTAATAACAAGCAGGTTTTTATATTCAGGTATGTATTTTGTATTGCTTGGAACAATTATAGCAATCTCATGGTAAGCGGTGAGTTTATCAAGCCGCTTGGTAATTTCAAAAGCGTATCGTTCTATTCCTGTCATCGTACGGCATAAAAAATCGCCGTTTATAATTATCTTTTTCATCGGCTTGTAATTGATATTTTTTCGTTATCTATATTTATTATTTTTGTACACCGCTGTATGGTGCTTAATCGGTGCGCCGCTATTATCAGCGTCTTATTTTTGCTTACATCGTATATTTCATCCATTATTTTTTCTTCTGTTTGGTTATCCAATGCGGATGTCGCTTCGTCTAAAACTAATATGTCGGGATCATTGTATAGGGCGCGGGCAATAGCAATGCGCTGTTTTTGTCCGCCGCTTAAAAGAATGCCGCCCTCTCCTACTCTTGTATCAAGACCTTCTTTTTGCAGCAGGATATCCCATATTTTCGCCATTTTTAACACTTCTATAATATGCGCCTCGTTATACTCGGAACCGAATACAACATTATTCGCTACGGTATTATCAAATAAATAGATATTCTGCGGAATGTATCCAATCTTGCTTCTAAGGTCGTTGATATTTGTATCGTCAATTTTTACGTTATCCATGTAGACACAGCCGTTTGTAGGCTGGTTAATGCCTATAATTATATCAAGCAGCGTGGATTTGCCGCCGCCGGAATTGCCGGTTATAGCAATCTTATCGCCTTTTTTAATTTCAAAGGATATATTTTGTATTACATCATGCCCGGTTAAATATTTAAACGATATATTTTCAAGTCTAATACTGTTATTAAAACTTATTCCGCAGCACCCATTCTGTTCTGTTGGAGTTTTTGTATTTTCAAAAACTATATCCAGAGCGCTGTGTAAAAATGTTATCTGTGTTACATTGTTCAATATTTTATTTAAAGCAGGAAGAATTCTGTATAACGATAGTGCATACATGGCTATAATTGGAATGATACGCTCTGCGCTTCCGTAGCGAAGCAGGATGAACAATACGCTGACTACAAGCAAAGAGAAGCCGACGGTTTCCAATATTGTACGCGGCATTGTTCCTAAAGTTTGATTTGATACTTGCGCCTTTGTAACAATTTCCGTACATTTGTCGAACATCTTATCGTTATATGCTTCTATGCCTTTTAATTTTATTAATTTAAAATTTCCATGAGTTTCATTCAGGATACGGTTAAAGCTGTTCTGTGTTTCTGTTGTCCTGCGTCCGTATTCCCTTGTTCTTTTAATAATAATTTTTAAAATAGCAATAACAAGCAGTGTTAGAACGCAGGTAAGTATGATTGTCATCTGCCAGTTTACAACAATCATCAGCGTATACAGCATTAATATTATTATTGTATCGGAACATACCTGTAATATTAATTGGAGCATAGAGCTTACTTGAGTTGTAAGTCCTATGCTGTTTAATAATTCCGCAGAGTTTTTTGTAACATAAACTTTGTATGGTATTCTAAGGTAGATGCCGTATAATCGTCTTGCCAAATGACGGTAGGTTCCAAATGCAAAACGGTTTAAAATATATGTGTAAAAAATACTATAGCCCGATCTTAAAACGTAGAACAGCAGTATCCCTATTCCAAATACAATAATAAAATCACGCTTGGATGTAAAATTCAAAAAATTATAAATTATGTTATATCTGCCGCCGTCAATAATTGCAGGATTAGATGCGACAGATATAAACGGCATTATGATGGAAATTCCTACAGTTTCTATTACCGATAAAATGATTGTTAAAAAAAGCAAAAGCAGCAAATATATTTTTTGGCGCCTTGTAAGTAAAGAAGTTAGTTTGGTTAATAATGATCTAATGCTGCCTATTTTCATGTTAATAATAATTCCCAATTCCTATATAAATTTCACGGTTATTGCCGGAAGGCAATGCTCCGTCTTCGGCGGCTTTTCTTATATTCCACCCTATACTAAAACGTAAAAAAATACTTCTAAAGGACAGTGGAAATATTTTTGCCTCAATTCCGCCTGTTATAAAAATATCATCAAACGAAAAAGTAATATCATTTTGTTTTTCACGTCTTTTTGTTACTTGAATACCGTCAATAAAAGCAAAATCAAAAAACGCTCCCAAATGAAAATCAAAATCCAGCAATTTTAATTTTTCGTTATTAAATATTTTTGATGTCATAAATGTAAACAACAAAAAGTCAATATCAGTATTTAAGATCAACATTTTCTGCGGAGTAATTGCATTGTCGTTAATACCGCGCAGATATTCCGCCGCTTTCCAGCGGGTTCTATCTTCAAGTATACCGTTTTTATCAAACCAATGCTTGTAGGCAGCACGCGATGAAATACCCAAAAAATTCGCCGGAATAAAATGTCCTATCGCCGTTAACGCTATATCGTTAAGCCATTCATTAAAGTAAATATTGTATTTATTTGTGTTTTCCGCGTAAACGGCACCGCCCTTCCTGAAATTGCCTATCCAGTCAATATGGTTAAATCCAAGCCGCTGCGAAAAAATAATTTCCACACCCTTGTGTTCTTCAAGCTCTATTTCAGGATCGGAATAATTTATACTGCCTGTAATGGAGGGGGTATAGACAAGCTCGCCTAATATTTTTGTTTTTATACCGGCGGGCATTTTCCAAGCGCCGAATATAGAGCTTGTCATATACCAAATATCTTTTACATTTTTATTGTAATTGATCTTTTCATACAGGTAGTATTCTTCGTTTATTGTTGTTCCGTGATTGTATCCAAAAGTTAAAATTGTCTGCCGTATCGGAATATCCATAGAAATACCAGTAGTATTTTTGTATTCCGCCGCCTCGTTAAAAAAATATTTAAAATTATTTTCAAATTTTATATTCCATTTGTAACCCATTGCAATAAAAGGAATATCTACGTTTAACTCAAAATTAAGATTATCCTTTGAATAAGAGGCTTCGTTGTCTTCTTCGCGTCCATAGCCGAATTCCGTCCTTAATACGGTATTTCTTCCAAGAAAATTATAATGCCTCATTTTTATCGACGGCTCAAATCCGCTGCTTGAACTGTACTTTGGTTCCGGGAAAATGATAAGATTCCGTGTATCTTTTACACGAATTGTTATATCAAGCGGGATACGCCCATCATTATCTTTTTCCGCTTCCTTGTACTCAAGAGAAGCGCTTTCAAATATTCTATAATTATTTAATAGCCGCGTTCTGTCCTGTATATAATCAAAAAGCGCAGATTCACCTTGTATTTCATCGCTTATCCTGATTTGTGCAGCATCCAGAACGACAAACTCTTTTGTACTGCCGTCAATATCGCATTGAATATTTTTTATATAATAAATATTATTTTCTTCTGCAAAGCCGTATGAAGCAATAAAGAATAAACAAATGACAAATCTTTTAAATTTCATACTCCGCTGCCTCCGCTTACGATTTTTTCTATTAACGCCATTTTATCATTATCGATTTTGTATACCACCGCGCTTTTTTTAGACGGCAGTACAAAATTAAAACCATCTTGTTTTTTTTTCTTGTCGCTGTTCAAGGCTTTCATATATTCTTTTATGTCAAGAAGCTCAGGATGCGGCATTGATATTTGATACGATAATTCTTTTATAAGGCTGCAAATTTTTTCTGCCCTTTGCTTTGGCGTTATGTTCAGCGTAACGCCAAGTTTACAAGCGCAAACAATACCCCATGCCACTGCTTCGCCGTGTGAAAGCGCCCCTAAACCCGCCGTAGATTCAAGGGCATGAGCAAATGTGTGTCCCAGATTTAATAAAACGCGCTTACCGCCGGTTTCTTTCGGGTCTGCCTCGACAATACGTCCCTTATAACAAACCGCGTCTTCTATCAGGGGTAAAATTATATCATTCGCGGCGGATGGAAAATTATTTTTCATTACATCCGGCAATTTTAAATAAAGGTTATACGTTTTTGCATTGTCTATTGAATTATTTAATATGGCGGTTTTAACGATTTCTGCCAAACCGGATTTCCATTCCCGCAGAGGAAGCGTTGACAGTGCGGAAACCGGCATATAAACAGAACGCGCAGGATAAAAAGAGCCGGCTATATTTTTTATATTGAATAAATCTATGCCGGTCTTACCGCCTAATGCGGCATCTGCCATGCCTAAAAGTGTTGTTGAAACCAAAGCCAATGACACGCCGCGCATATAAATGGATGCGGCAAAAGCCGCCATATCCGTAACAACTCCGCCGCCTACTCCTATAACCAATGAATCCCGTCCGAGTCCGGATTCTTTTGTTATGCGTAATATTGTTTCAACAGACTGCCATGTTTTTGTTTCCTCGCCCGAATTTAGTACGCAAAGCGGAATTTGTTTATCGCCCTTGATTTTATCCGCGAATGTTTTTGTGTTTGTATCACAGATAAGTATACATGAATTTTCGTTGGCGCTGTTGTCTTTAACAATTTGTGTAATACCGGGAATATCATTTTGTATATGCACCGTAGATTTGTATTGTCCGAATTGAAATTGTTTTTTCATTTTTTAATATGCCCTTTTAATCAACAAAGTGCATCATTGTGGATTCTATAAAATTAAGAAGCCGCGCAGACAAAAACGGTGTAACGTTTTCCATTCCATTAAGATAATCTTCCCATAAGCCGGTGAATTCTTGTACGTTCTTAATGTCTATGGGCAGCTTTTTTCCTATAAGCATTGACTCGCTGTTTTTATCACGCAGATTAGCTCCGCCCGAAAAAACAATACGCACATCGCAAAGTATATCTTTTTCAATACGCGCCAAAAATACGGCAAAGCCGCCTTCAATTTGATCATCATAACGGGGTTTAATATGCCGGCAAAGACAATAATCCCATTGCTCCAACGGTATTCTAACTCTGGATAAAAGTTCCTGCGGCTGAAAAAAAGATTTTTTGTCTGTGGTGTAGAGGCGTGATGCGGAAACCCAGCGTGACCCAGATACGGTACGCAGTTCGCAGCGTGAATCAAGGGCGACCATTGCGGCAGCGCATTGCTGTGCGGCTGTCTGCTGGCATAACGCGCTGCCAATGGTAATTAAATTGCGTATCTGCGGCGTCTTTGTTTGTGAAAAAGCATATCGAAGGGCCTGCGGTACAATCTTTCCAAGCGTTAGTACTTTATTCAAACTTACCATAGCGCCGATTTCCAAAAACCGCTCCGTTCGATCTATGTGTTTAAGCTCATCAATATTGTCCAAGTCGAGTATCATTTTTGGCAGATTAAATGTACGTTTGTACTGCTGTTGTAAATGAGATGAGCCGATGGAAAATATTTTAGAATTGGGATAACGGCTCCAATAAGAAAATAATGCCTGCATATTATTTGGAAAATAAACCTGATTAAATATTTCCGGCATTATTTTTTCTCCTCTTGCGGATTATCGCCGCAGCGATCACTCCGTTTATAAGACTTTCTAAATCTGTACAACGGCATTTTATTCCGCTGAACGCTGTTATTATATCTGTTTGTGCAGGCTCTAAAGTCTGCGTCAACAAAGTTTCTGTTATTAGTATTTTTGCCGAATTACAATATCCGCAGCTTCGGACATTGGCTTCGTTAAAGCCTTTGATTATGTCGGTGTATTCGTCGGTCAACTCATAGCCCTCTATCGTTATTATTTCGCTGCCGCGTACGCGCATTGCCGGAATAAGACACGCCGATACAATCGAACCGTTAAAAATTACCGTACAACTTCCGCAGTTACCGCACAAACATCCTGATTTTGCTCCGGCAAGTTTAAAATCATCGCGTATTATATCAATAAGCCTTTGATTAGCGTCGGCATTTGTTTCAACATCTTCGCCGTTCAGTATGAAAGTTATTGTCATGCTTCTTTCTCTCCCAACATTTCCAATTCTCTTGTGTTCATTATCTGCCATATATCAAACGCGGATATTGGAATGGAGTTAAAAGCATGGTTTAACGCCTGCGAAACTGCCTGTAGATAGGCGGCGGAAAATATGCCATAGGGTACTTCTTCTATTGTTCCTGATACGGTTTCGCTGCTTTCTATAAACTCAATTTGTATGGGTAGTTTTTGAATTACTATTGGAACATCATATTCGCCTGTTATACCGTAAAAAAGTTGTCCGTCAATATAGTTTATTTTTTCGGCTGATGCCCAGCCTAACGCTGTATTCAATGATCTGATAATTTTATACCTCATCTCTATTTTGTCTGTAATATATTCCGTTTTGACTGCTATCCATATTCCGCGTATATTGGCGGAGTATTCTACCGGATCAATTTCAACTTCCACGACGGCGCAGGCAGAGACAGGTTCTTTTTCTTGCTGATTTTGCAGGGCAATCTCCGATCTTTCGTTTAACGTAAAAACTCTTTCTGTTGACGAACATCCGAGCGAAATACCTATACCGCGTAACGGAGTAATTTTTTCTCCGGCTTTTTTTTCTCTTCGCCGCAGCAGTTCGTAGGAACCCCATTTACGCCTATAGTCACACTCTCCTATAACACATTCGATCAATTCCTCCGGAAAAGAATGTATGCTTTTTTTATTTTGAAGATGCTCCAGCCGCCAGAGTGCGCCGTCTTCGTGCAATGTATCGGCTATTTTTGAAATATGTCTTTCAAGCGCAAATATGCCGTATGATGCGCCAAATCCGTCGAAAGGACCCGCAGGAGGTATGTTTGTTTTTATTGCCGCAGCGTTTATCCTGACTTTGCCCAGCTTATACAAGGCGTAGGCGGAGCGGCAGAGATCATCAAGAATCGTATCGGTAAAAATTCCAAAAGCGCCCATATCAAATTTTATATCTATATCTGTTTCTAAAACTGTTCCTGTACTGTCTAACACACTTTTGTAATGTGTTTCCGTTTTTGGACGTTTAGGGGAGTAATAAAAATCATCAATACGGCTAAACATTATTTTTACATTTTTTTTAGCAATAAACGCGGCAAGCGCTGTTTGACAGGCAACCAAAGACGGGAACCAAATTTTACCGTCAAGATGAGTTCCAAGTTCCGCATCCTCTACAGTTATGTTGTACTCCGGTATGCCTAAAACTTTTGCCGCAGATTCTTTTACATGATCATGCCATTGCGAAGCTGTGTGAATTGTTATTGTGCCATCTTGAAAACTAACGGCGGCTCCGTGGGCTTCGCTGTACCAGTGCTCCTGAATACCTGTAGTATAAGAGCATTCAACTACAAAGTTGGCTGACTCATCTTCATCTTTTTTTATTGTGTTATCAAACTCTATTGTTTTTTGTTCAAATATTTCCGGTTCATTTGATTCATACGGTTGATATTGCTGATTGAAAAAAACAGGCGTACGTTCTTCGACAATAACTTTACAGTCCGCCGCGTAATTTTCTAATTTTAATCTGTCTGGACCTACAAGTATCGCACATGGCTGCCCGATGTATAAAAGCTCGTTATCCGCAAGGATAGGCATTTCGGAGCCTAATAATTTGTTTTCTCCGGGAATATCTTTGGCACGTATCAATGTGTATCTTGAATTAATATGAGGACATTCAATATCTTTTAAAATGCCAGAGGCTGACGGGGAGCGTATCAATATGCCGAAATTACAGTTTGGTAATTTTATATCGTCAACAAACAAAATTGATCACCTCCTGCGAAACCCGCTCTACATCCGAATCGTTTATACCTGCCCATATAGGTAATGATATTTCATTATTAAAATTTTCCATGGCGTTTGGAAAATATTCATCCTGCAGGCTGTACATATTTTTATAGTAAGTCATAGTATGCAGGGGAATAAAATGTACAGAAACCCCTATACCCGCTTCCGTAAGTTTTTTAAAAAGATCATCGCGTGAAATTTTCGCATAACACGGATTCAGGCGCAGCGGATATAGCTGACGGGAATCTCCCTGCCCTGTAGGCGGAACTAATAATTCCTGTCTGCCGGAAAAGGCTTTATCATAAATGGACGCGGCTTTTTGACGCATTGCAAGGAGATCATTTCCCTTTTTCAACTGAATTCTGCCTATGGCTGCAAGTATATCGCAAAAATTATACTTGTAACCGGCTTCGATTACATCGTACCGCCACGATGCCGCATTGTTCGTATAACGCGCCCAGACAGGCCTGTCGATACCGTGCAGACGCATTACCGAAATACGCTGTGCAAGTTCTGCATTGCGTGTAACGATCATGCCGCCTTCGCCGGTTGTTATTGTTTTATTAGCGTAAAACGAAAACACTCCTGCATCGCCTATGGCTCCGGCATATTCACCGTTTGCAAGTTTTGACGGAAAGCAGTGAGCGGCATCTTCTATAACGGAAAGATTGTAACGGCGCGCTATGTCCATAATGGCGTCCATATCGCAGCATAGTCCTGCAAAATGAACCGGAATGATCGCGCGCGGTACGCCTTTAAATCCGCCCTGCGGGTACGCGCTTTTTCCGTCCAGTAAGCGCTTAACGGTTTGTTCAACCGCATTAGGATCGATATTGAATGATTTCGGGGCGCAGTCTACAAAAGCTGCGTCGGCGCCTAAGTAACGGACAACTTCCGCAGTGGCTGTGAATGTATACGACGGAAGAAGGACAACATCGCCTTTTTTTACGCCGCAGGCTTCCAGCGCAAGGTGAAGCCCGGAGGTGGCGGAGTTTACGGCAAGAGCTGCCGGGGGGTTAGAGGGGGCAGCGGAAAAACACCGCGGAGCGGTTTTTGAAGCGAGGGGGAGGCTTCCCCCCCCTGCATTATCAAAAAGTGCGGCAAACTCTTTTTCAAAGTTGAGAGCTTCGCCTGCGGTTGTAAGCCAGCCGGAACGGATAACGCGCACAACAGCATCTTCCTCTTCCTTTCCCAGAGAGGGGCGGGCAAAGGGAATTAGCGAAGCATCGCCTGATGTGTTGTTCATTCATCCATTATTGCATAAGGCGCGGCAAAAACGCTACACCGGATGGCGTATATTCCGGATCACGGCGAACAGGGATGTTACGGCGAGAACGGCTGCAAGGACAGTAAAGAGGGGACCTCGTGCAACCATAAAGTTATAAAACCCGTGCAATGCCGCCGCTCCTAAAAAACGCTGTGCGGCACGTAACGGCTCCCGTTTCAAGAAAAATGCCGCCTGTCCGGCGCGGGCTGCGCAGGCTCCGTGCAGCGGCGCGGCAGTGAACAAGCGTATAATAGTGATATAAGAATTTGCAGCGGAAAAAAAAGCCGTTTCCAAGGAAGCGAATGCAAGACCCGATACAAGCCCCAAGGCGGCTGTGTATGAAGGCGTTAGTGTTATGCGAAAGAACCGGCCGACAAAAATAAAAAGCAGTGTAAGCATGACAAAACGCGCGCCTTCCTCTAAAAGCGCGATGCGTACAAAAAAATAAAAAAACTCCTGCGCTTTGCCGTAAAGATCGGGAGCGGGGAGTGCGCCCTGAACAACGGCTGCAATTATTACCGAAAGCACTCCGCACAAAAGTGAAAATAAAAAAACCGGCGTTGTTAAAAAACCGGCTCTCCTAAACAAAATGTAGGCTATGATCAACGGAAGCGCCGATACCGCGAGCAATAAAGCTATGATCATTTTTTTTCGATAAAGGGTACGGTAACGCAGCCGTCCGGCAGCACGAGTATCTTTGGGGTTATACCGGCAGCTTTTGATTTGGCGATTGCGTCGTCTAACGCAGATTGCGGGTCTTTTGAGCTTTCGATAAACATACTTTTTAGCCGTGCTTCGGGTAATTCCGTTACCGCCTTTATAGATGCCCGCGCGGAAACCGCAGCCATTTTTGCAGCCTTGTGATAACCCAATTTATAACCCGAGCGTATTTTTTCTATCGCGTCCTGCGGCGTTGAAGCGGCGGCAAGCAGATTTGCGTATGCTTCGTCTCCAATTCCATCGCGGCAGCTTGAAACCAGTATCAATGTACCGCCGTCTTTTAAAACATTAGAGCCGTTGTCTATGGCTTTTTGTGATTGGTATAGATCTATATCCATGGGAAACTTTGCGACAGAAATAACAATATCGGCTTTTGATTTTACCGGAACACAAAATATTTTTTTTGCAATATCCACAGCCGCATAAAATGATGAGTTTAAATCGCCCGTTGTTGCAGCCGCAACGCCTTGTTCTTTATCTAAAACTGTCATAAATGAAAATACAGGCGTTTTGATAAGCGGCAGCGCATCCATCATATCTTCGTGTACGGGATTTCCGTCTAACGCAAGTGAATGGGCGGCGGGCGATAATGCCTGTTTATGATTTGCCTCTATCGTTTTATATGCGGCTATGCCGGGTAAAAACGCTTTGCGTCCGCCCGTCCAGCCCGCAAAGTAATGCGGCTCAACGCTGCCTGTGGCAATGATTCTGTCGGCTTCAAACAGAAGTTTATTTAAGAGCATTGGCGTGCCGTTACGTGTTGTGCCTATATCCGCCATAGCATCATCTTTACGTGCGTTATGTGCAATGCAGCGTTCACGTAAAATATCGTACAAGCCCCCTAGAATTTGTTTGTATTCAGTTTCTGTAGGAGCGCGGTGTCCGCCTGTGGCAACAAGCAGGGTAATCTTGTGTATGGAAATATGCGCGTCGTCTAACACCGGCAGCAGCGACAGAAGTATCTTTTCCGTAGGCGTTGGGCGTGTCGCGTCATTTATGATGATAAGTATTCTTCTTCCGCCTTGTAAAAATTCATTCAAACTTATTCCGGTCTTCCCGTCCGCGCCGAAAGGAGATGACAATGCGTTAAAAAAAATTGTCTCCGTGCTGCCGTCCGCCGTATACTCGTTTGGTTCCGCTACGGCAAGCAGGTATTCATCGGGAAATTCCACCGCGAAAGACCTGTTATGATATGGAATAGATAGTTTCATGTCCCGCTGCCTCCTGTCTTGTTAAACGCCCAATATTTGCTAATCAGGTAATTTACAGGCATTATGGCGGCGATGTTTATGAGGGGGGCTATGTATTTGTCGATGCCCAATAGCTCGACCTCGATAAACAGCAGGGCGTTAGATAAAAAAACACCGGTAAAAACGTTGGTTATGTAGAGTTTTAAAAGCGCCTTAAAATGCTCTTTTTTGCCGGAAAGTCCCTTAAAAACAAATTTTTTATTCCAGTAGAAAGAATTTAAAACGGCAATAATAAAAGCGATGATATTTGCGGCTATGTAATGAATATCAAAAAACCGGACGCATACATAATAGACACCATAAGAAACTAGGGTGTTTGAAAGCCCGACAACTCCGAACTTTAGGAACTGTAAAAAGTTATTTTTTATAAATTGAATGAGTTTTTCCATAGTTTTACTAATGCTGCATCATAGTAAACAAAAATCCAAAAGTTTGATAGTATTCGGGATTGAGCAGCAATTCGCATTTTGTAAAATGGATTGCCAAAGGTGGAGCTAATGGGTTTGACGTTGGTTGAAAAGATTATTGAGGGGCATAAGGTTTCCGGCGGCAGAATTCCCTACACAAAATCGCTATGAAACCCGGCGCACCTCTGATTTTTGCCTCCCTTGCCTCTCTTTTTTTAGGCGCGGGAGCCTTTTTTTCGCCGGTTTTACTATTTATTTGGACGATATTCTGCTTTATCCTGCTGCCTTTCATCATAATAGACGGACTTTTACTGTTTTTTTGGACAGATAGGCTGTCTGTAACACGGAAAATCAATCCGGTGTTGTCGTTAGGATGCCCCGCACCGGTAAATTTAACGGTAACAAAGACCGGAAAGGGTATGTCTCCCTCCGGTTTTAGTATTTTTGACATTTTTGATGATTCAATGAACACGGAAACACTACCCATCATCGTAAAAAAGTCCGGTTTTGCCGTAAAAACTGAAGGGGAGGGTAGTATTTTTGAGTATCAGGTAACGCCTTTTGAGCGCGGACGCTGGGAGTTTCTATCTTGTGAACTGCTTTTAAACTCATTTCTGCGGTTTTGGCGTTTAAAAGTTACCCACCGTACAAAAAATTCGGGGCTTACCTACCCGGATTTTAGCAATATCGCCTCCGAAAAAAGTTTACGCGCCCTCTTACAGGATTCCGGTGAAAAAACACTGCGCCGCCGGGGAGCGGGAATTGAATATTTGGGACTGCGTGATTTTCAAACAGGGGATTCCGTTCGGGCTATAGACTGGCGGGCTACAAGCCGCAGGCAAAAACCTATAGTCCGCGAGTATCAGGATGATCAGGATCAGAATGTGCTGCTCCTGCTGGATTCGGGCTACAGGCTGCATCGCCGTGATATTTCCGCAGAAAATGATGTGCTGCAATTTGACTGCGCCCTCTCCGCCGCCCTGCTCCTTGCCTACACCGTCTTAAAACACGGCGATTCGGTTTCTGCCGGAGTTTTCGGCAACGAGGAACGCTGGCTGCCTCCGCGCAAGGGAAAAGCCGCCTTCCCCTCCCTTATGAACGGGCTTTTTGATGTCCAAAGCGCGGGGTCTCCCTCCTCGCCCTTTGCCGCTCTGGAGAATGCGGTATCGAAACTCAAACGGCGCACATTATCGTTATGATAAGCAATTTTCAAAAAGAGGACGAGGAGCA